>JAYSOC010000530.1:0-7392 GCA_043723285.1 Ferruginibacter sp.
AATTAATTTTAGTTGAAGTTATATAGAATACTTTTGCTTCTTTTTGTAAATTGACAATAAAGATAAATGTATAAAAAGAATAAAGCCAATTTGAATTCAATTTGGCTTTATTAATACTTGGGAAAACTACCTAGTTTTAATTTAATGTTTTAAATCAGCTACAGAAAATGAAGGATTTTTATCATCACGTATGTACATTACATCGTCATAAAATTCAACTTTTCCTGTTTCTATATTGTACATAGCACCTACTATTCCTATTTGCCCACTCTCTACCATTTGCTCCAAAATAAAACTACGCTCTATAATATTTTTTACACTACGTTTAACATTTATGGTCGCCACATTTTCTACAAAAATATCATTTTTAGAAGTACGTTCTGTAGTAGTTTCTTTTTCTTGATAAACCGCAGGTTGTAATTTTGCTAATAACTCCGTAAGGTTTCCCATTTCTACATGATCGCAAGCGCCTTTTACTGCACCGCATTTGCTATGGCCAAGCACAACAATAATTTTTGAGCCAGCAACCTTGCAAGCAAATTCCATACTCCCCAAAATATCAGTATTTACAATATTGCCGGCTATTCTTACAGAAAAAACATCTCCTAATCCTTGGTCAAAAATTAGCTCTGCCGAGGTTCTACTATCAATACAACTTAGGATGGTTGCAAAAGGCCATTGCCCATCTCGGGTTGCATTTACTTGCTCTAACAAATCTCGTTGTGCCTTTAAGTTATTTATAAATCTGTTGTTACCCTCTTGTAATATTTCCAAAGCCATTCTTGGTGTAACATTTGCTTGCGTTTCTTTTGTGTGTGTTTTCATTTGTTTAATTATTTTTTAATGGTAAATTATTAAATACTATTATTTGAAATTGATTTCTATTTGTTTGCTCCAATGTTTGAGCCATAAAACCTAATTCTACTTTTATGTTTTTGTTTAAAACATATCCCATACCAGCATACAATCTATTCCTGTCGAAAATTGTGGCTTTACCATGTAAGAATATTTCATTATAAGCCGATGCATACAGTGTGTTTTTTATCATCGTTTTGTTATTCAAAGGAATTTTTAAAGATACAAAATACCGAAACCTCATTTGAAAATCATTGGGTAAAAAACGCTCTTCTATTCTATATCTATGCTGTATAAAAACCCTGTTAAAATTTTGCTTTGTAATAAACTGCTGATAAATTCGGTGCTCATCTACAGCAATTTTATCTGTAGCATTTGCCAAATATCTTTCAGTATGAATAAACCCATAACCCAATAAAATATTGTTATTATTTTCTGTAAGGTTATAACCAATACCTGTTCTTAGCAGTAACTGATTTAGGTCGCCAACGAAATTATAATTTCTATATTGTACTTCATTCTGCCAGTTCCATTTTTTATTTATTTTTTGATTGCCAAAATAAATAAACCAATTACCCATATCTGTTTTTTGTGCAAATGATACAGTACATAAAGCAAACAATAAAATAGTGCAGATACTTTTTAATTTTAAAAGTTTTATCATATTCTTTTTTATAATTACATAAATCTATTTTGTTACTTAATTAATAGTTTTTAATTTGGTATGCAAGCTAAACTTCTACATCTCTAAACTCCTTCATTGTAACCTAACACAAGCCTACTAAATACTAACGATTAATATCTTATACTTCTGTAACAAATTGAATTTGCTCTACTACAATATTTTTTGTTTTTGCATTTATTTCAAAGTCTTTAATAACCTCTAACACATCGTAAGCTACTGCTTTTGATTTTGAGTAATCAATAATCACTTTGGAGTTATTTGGAATTTTATCCAATGTGTCTATGATGCTGGCCTTATTAAAAAAAGAAACTTCTTGGGCTAATTCTATAAAATGTACTTCTCTATCTCCATCCATTGTTTCAACATCTTTCATGTGATGAGAATTTCTATAACTATGGCGTAGTGTATAAAAAATACCAAATAATATCCCCACTGTTATTCCTTTTAATAAATCGGTTGCCAATATTGCAATTACTGTCATCGTAAATGGAACAAATTGTTCCCAGCCTAGTTTATACATATCTACAAATAAAGCGGGCTTTGCTAGTTTATAACCTACCATCAATAAAATAGCAGCAAGGCTTGCAAGTGGTATCATATTCATTAAACTTGCTAGTGTAATAGCACTTATCAATAAAAAGAAGCCATGTAAAATGGCAGATAATTTTGTTTTTGCACCAAAATTAATATTAGCAGAACTCCGAACAATTACTTGTGTTATTGGTAAGCCCCCAATTAATCCTGATATTATATTACCAATACCTTGTGCTTTCAATTCTCTATTTGTAGGAGTAATTCTTCTATCTGGGTCTAACTTATCAGTAGCTTCTACACACAATAAAGTTTCTAAACTACCCACGATGGCAATAATAAATGCAACTTTATATACTCCAAAAGTTTTTAAGGCAATAAAATTGGGGAAGGTAAATTGCCCAAAAAATTCATGTAAAGAATGTGGAACTGGTAATGAAACTAATTGCTTGGGAGTTAAACTAAAATTTAATATTCCATTTTGATAAAAATAATTCATTAAAATACCTAAAGCTACTACTACCAGTGGGCCTTGAATAATTTGAAATATTTTATGTTTTTTCATCAAAACTTTATCCCAAAAAATTAGTATTGCTAATGAAATTGCTCCAATAAGAACCGCTCCTGGGGTAATGTAGTTTATTGATTCAAATATTTCCGAAATAGTATTCTGACCATCTGCTTGTAAAAACTCATCATTACCCATTGCATCTTTATCCCAACCTAATGCATGTGGAATTTGTTTTAGAATAATTAAAAGTCCAATACCCGTAAGCATTCCTTTTATAACAGCTGTAGGAAAAAAATAAGCAATGAAACCTGCTTTTAAAAAACCAAATGCCAATTGAATAATACCGGACAATACAACAGCCATTAAAAACACATCCCAAGAACCAAGTGAAGCAATAGAGGAAAAAACAATAACGGCCAAGCCAGCTGCAGGACCACTTACACCTAGTGGTGAGCCGCTCGCTGCGCCAACAACTATTCCACCTACAATACCCGCAATTATACCGGCAAATAAGGGTGCTCCGCTTGCAAGCGCTATACCTAAGCATAAAGGCAAGGCTACAAAAAACACAATGATACTAGCAGGTAAATCTGCTTTTATTTTTGAAAACATAAAAATCAATTTAAAATAAATTTAGAAAAAGCCTTTTTGGATTGTATGTAAGCAACTTTTAATATTATTTTAAATATTAAAAATCATATACTACTATTTTCAATATGACATTGAAAAAAATAGGCATTATAAAGTAGTGAGAAAAACTAGTCTACATTGGGAGGGAGTAGCTCCACATCAATTGATATAGATGGTAATTGATTGTTATTAGCTATTAGATAATTTGTACCTAAATTAATGGCTGAGTACCGAATAGTAGTTGAATAAATTGGGCTACAATACTCTTTGGCTTTTTCTTCAGAATTATTTTTATCCGTTTTTCCTTCTTCACCATCTTGATCATCAAAAGCAGCTATTGAAAATTTTTCAACATACTGCAATACAGTATTATTAGCCACAAGTATGAGTGTGGATAGTGTGATGAGTAATATTTGAATAAAACGCTTCATTTTGTGCAGCAAATGTATAAAATTTTAAAGAGACTTCTGTTTTTATTAAAGACTAAAAGCCCACTTGTAAGATTTTAGTTATAGGTTATAATACCATTTTAATAGATTGGTTATTTATTAGATAATGCCAATTTTATAACTATTTTATCTGGCCTCAATGTAATTAATGGTATCATCTCTGGTTTTTGGCTTGTTGGTTCTATGCTAAATTTCTTAAAAAAGGCATGCAAAAAAAACGATATTTCTGCCATGGCAAAATTATTGCCTATACACATTCGTGGTCCTGCACCAAAAGGAAAAAAGTTTTTAGATTTCGCTAATGTATTTTCATCTAAGAAACGCTGAGGTAAAAAACTTGTTTCGTTTTTCCAGTTTTGTTTGTTTCTATGTAAGCCAAAAAAGAAGGGAATAATAATGGTACCTTTTGGGTAAGAATAATTTTCAAAAACATCATCTTCTATGGCTGCTCTTTCTGTCATCCAAGCTGCGGGGTATAATCGCATGCCTTCATGAATGGTTGCTTTTATAAGTTCATTGTTTAGCGAATCTAATACTTCAATATTTTGGGATACCTCTTTCAATTGTTTTTTTATATCTGCATCGTTTGCGATGAGGTATAGTAACCATGATAATGTATTGGCGGTAGTTTCATGGCCTGCAAATATCAAAATAAGCAATTCGTCAATTACTTGCTCTTCATTCATTGGTAAGCCAGTATCTTCATAAGTGCTATTTAAAAGCATATCTAACAAATCTGAAAATGATTTTTCAGATTGCTTACGATTTTTAATAATTAATCTAAATTTATTCCTGATATCTGTTACTTTCTCTAAAATCTTTTTCTTTTTACCAGTAAATGGATAGGTTATTTTTTGCAATGGCTTATTAATATCAACCATTAAAAAATTTTGCAATTCAGTAAAATCTTTATTTAGCTTTTCCATTTCAGCATTGGAAAACTCAATATCAAATAATGATTTTATTAAAATGGTAAATGATATCTGATGAAGCAAAGGGTATATATCTATCTCCTTGTCTGTGGAAAACAAAGAAAGTGATTCCTCTATACTTTTAATAACGATATCATATAAACCTCTTAGTTTTTCTTTATGAAATGCAGGCTGGATAAGCCTTCTTTGCTTAAGCCAATACTCACCATTGGAAAACAATAATCCATTTCCGAATAGCTCAACAGCTTTTTTAGTAGAAAGTTCAGATTTTTTATAATTTGTATGATTTTCTTTTAAAACATAATGTATAAAATTTGGGTCTTGAGTAACGATAAGCTTTTTATTAAATCCAAGAGTGGCACTATAGGTGTCAGAGAATTTATCCATCGAGCCAGCAATAAAATTTACTGGGTTATCTAAAAATGCTTTTGATTTAAATAATGTTTTAAACAAAGAATAACCAACTGGCAAATTATACATACTCATTTATGGCATTTTCATATTAATTAAAAATATCGCTCTTCTGCAATTTTTATATGATGATATACATGCCCAACACAAATATACCCAAGTGTAAGTGGAGTGCCCTCTGCACTACTAAACTTGCCAATATTATTTAGCATGGTTTCAGTAAACGAACCAAACAAATGTTGTGTAGCTTTTCTTACATCCATCATTTCTTCTACTAAAGTTGCCCAAGTTCTTCTATTTGCCTCCGAATTATCAGCATAATCATTTTCATCAAAACCGGGTAGGGTAGCGGCTTCTTTTCTTGCAATGGCCAATGCACGATAACTAAAAATTCTTTCTGTATCTATCATGTGTTGTAGCATTTTTTTCAATGTCCATTTACCCTCTGCATAAGCGTGCATAGATTTTTCTTCGGATATTTTATTACAAAAATCTTCTAATATTTTATTTTGTTGTTGAAATGCTTGATTAATATTTTCTTCTTTTACTAGTGAGGTGTATCTTTCATAAAAATTGTTGTTGGTAGTTGTTTGGCTCATGGTTTTAATTTTTGTAAAAGTACATTTTCATTATGAAATATAACATAAAAAAAAAACGCCTTGCAATTTGCAAAGCGGTTGAATTTTATTATAAACTTTGAACTTGAAAAATTAGCCAATTAGCAAATTAGCACATCAGCACATTACTCAATTATCCTTTCTTAACATTCTTAATTTTTGTAGGTGGAATAACAATTGGTTTTTGTTTAACCTTTGCATTCATATTACCTGCATATTTTATAGCCTCGTAAGCATTTACAAAACCACCAGTTTTAGAAAGTGTGCTTAACAATACTTTTTCTTTTGTTTCAGGATTGTTCACTTTTTCTTTAGAAACTACCGCAGATTTCTCAATAGCCTCTTTTAATTGTACAGCAGTAAGTGTTGGATAATATTCTAACAACAACGCTGCAACACCCGCCACCACTGGGCAAGCCATAGATGTACCACTAGCATTGCCATAAGTATTTCCACCAGGTATAGTAGAGTTTATGTTTACACCAGGTGCAAATACATCTACTTCTTTAATACCATAATTGCTAAAAGAAGCCGTAAGTCCACCATTCTTTTTATCGCCACTTGCACCTACAGTTATAATATTATTTGCTCTGCCGCTTCCATCTATATAAAATGGATTTGGAAAATTATAAGTGGTATCTACATTTTTAGAATCATTACCAGCTGCATGCACCAATAAAACATTTTTACTTGCTGCATAACGGTAAGCATCATCCACCCATTTTTTTTCTGGTGAAAAATCTTTACCAAAACTCATGCTAATAATTTGGGCGCCATTATCCACTGCATAACGAATAGCATTTGCAATATCTTTATCATGCTCATCACCATCTGGCACGGCACGTACCATCATTATACGTACATTATCTGCAATACCATCTACACCCTTACCATTGTTTCTTGCAGCGGCAATAATACCAGAGCAATGCGTACCATGAAAAGGCGTACTTGCCATAATATCATTGTTGCCGTAGTCACGATCATTAATATTTGATTCATCATCACCTACAATTTCTTTTCTAAAAGCTTTTGGCGCTACTTTTACTGCATCTCCTTTTCTCAATTCACCTTTAAACTCGTCTATCAATTGTTTGTTAGAAATATCAGTAGAATTATTTGCTTTAGAAATACTTTCCAATATCCCTTTTGCCATTTTTGCATCTGCATTAGTTGGTTTATATGCTTCCATATCTTTAGCAGTATATTCTTCTTTGCCTAGTTCTTTTCTAATAATAGAATCACCAACTGTAATCTTTTCCATCATAAATTCTATTTGCTTCATCTGCATAGGATTTACATCGCCAACTGTTTTTTCTTTAGCACGTTCAAAGTTTGAAAACTCTATTTTATCTGCTGCAGATGTAGCGACAGCAGCAGTTTTACCTTCCCACTTTGATTTCAAATTATGATAAACCCTTGCTGCTTCGTAACTATCTTCTTTTACATTACGACCGTCTTTACCACCAATAAAATTCCAACCATGAACATCATCTATGTAACCATTTTTATCATCATCAATACCATTGCCAGGTATTTCTTTTGGGTTGGTCCAAAGCACAGGTTTCAAATCTTCGTGCAAAGTGTCTATACCACTATCAATAACGGCAACAATTACACGATTACTTTTTAATTTTTTTGTTTTAATAAGGTCATACGCTTTTTGCAAGCTAATGCCATTATAGCCTGTGGTTGCAGGATCTAGCTGATGCCAATTTTTTGGAACCTCTCCCTTTTGTGCAAATGTCGAAAAGCAAATTAGCATAAGTGCAAA
>JAYSOC010000531.1:0-7385 GCA_043723285.1 Ferruginibacter sp.
ACTATATTTGTCATTTGGTGACCATATTAATATTGGAAAATTGGGGAAATGTTGATGCAAAAATGGCATTTGAAAATAATAACCAGACAATGCATGTACAGGGTATTTTTTCAATAAACTAGTAATACTGTCTAGCGGTTTTTTATTCTCCTTTTCTGTAGCTAAATATGGATTAAAATAAGGCGTATAATATGATGTATAAAACTGGTTATCAGAAAAAGGCTTTAATAAATTTGGATACGAAGATTCTACCAATATTTTATTTTGTAAAATATACTTTTCTCTAAGTTGCTTAAGGGTTTCTAAGGCTCTAATTACATTTTTTTCGTTTGCATTTTTAAAGTCCATCCAAATGCTTGCTTGCAATTTTTTTCTTTTATAAATAATCAACAAATCTTCAAAATTTTGCCCTACAGATTTATCAGGATCATGGTGCACATCAAAAATATTTTTTACGGTATCGTAATAAATATCAAGTTCTATTCCAGCATTTTCGGTTGCAATACTTTCCATTCTTTCGGGTGTATTTACTGCTTTTATCCAATTCTTATTTGAATTCAAAAAGCCACCTTTCGTTATTGGTTTAATATTTTCAATCGTGTACTCGGTAAATGTTTTTGGTATTAAAAAACGCACCAAGCCTTTATGTAAAAACACATCTACAAATACTAACATTACTATAACCAAAAGCAATAGTTTATATTTGTTTTTTTGTAGTTTGGTTTTCATTACAGTTATTTAATTTATGCAACTATATTTTTTAAAGGGAAAAAGCGAAAGTATTTGGGGTAATAATAAACCTTTTATACTTTTTGTAATAGCGCAATTATTGTTTTTATCTGCCATAAAATTAATATTTTATAATTACAACTATACATTATTATTTTCGGAGCAAGCGTAGCTAAATAATATTTCTACAAAATTAAAAATGATTGGTTGGTCTCTTGTTTATGATTGTATTATTGTCTTCGGTATTAATTGTGTGCTGCTAATTTTTTTGCAGGGCGCAAATTTATTAAAGTATTCCTTCCTTATAGTAATTGCTACAATAGCTTTTTTTGTTGTAAATATATTTGTTTTACTTGTAAACGTAGTAGATGTTTTTTACTTCAAATTTCATTTTCAAAGATTAAATGCAGATGTAAGATTTGTTGTAGATCATCCTTTTCAAACTTTTTTTAATCAACCATTTTATATTATTATTTTTCTGCTATTGCTATTATTATTTCTATGCTATTCGTATTATAAGCTACATCAAAAGTTTTACAAAAAATTTAGAATTGGCAGTACAGGAATTTTAGCTAGTTTAATTTTTGTAATAGCCGTTTCACTTTTATGGTTAAAAAAAGAAACAGTTGTACGAAAATCGTTGCCAACTTACCCATTAGTAAATTTAACTAATAAAGAATTGCCTGTAGTTCAAAACTCATTTCACACATTAATTTATTCGCTTTTTAGAGAAGGACAATTTTTACCAATAAAACAATATTTTTCTACAGCCGAGTGTGATTCTATTTTTCCAATTATACAACATCCGGACACTTCTTTGAGTAGTGATAAAAAAAATATTGTGTTGTTTATAATGGAAAGTGTGCCGTATGATTTTTTTGATTCTTCCAATATCTACAAAGTAAAAATGCCTTTTTTCGATTCGTTAATTCAAAAAAGCAGCTTCTATACAAATGCATATGCCTATGCTTTTGAATCAAATAAAGGTATTGTATCAGTGCTTGCAGGCGAGCCTACACTTACTGATATTCCATTATATCATTCTTCTTATGTGAATATACCAATAACACATGTGGGTAAGGCTTTAGAGAGAAATGGGTACACTTCTTTTTTTTGCATAGGTGATGAGTATGATAATTTTGGTTTTAAAAAATGTGTAAATTGGTTAGGTATAAACAAATATTATTGCAAAGATGACATAGAAAAAAATAAAGAAAAACCACAGCATACAATGGGTATGCAAGATGAATATGTATTAGATTTTTTTAATAAAAAAATTACTGAAACTAAGCAGCCTTTTTTAGCCATCAATTATAATATCTCCACACATTTCCCTTACGATATACCAGAAGGCTATGGCTCGCAACTTCCTACAAATTATACATCTGCAATGAAAGCCATGAGTTATTACGATAATAGTATATCAGCTTTTTTTAGTAAATCAAAAAACGAAAATTGGTTTGCTAATACGGTTTTTATTTTTTGTCCAGATCATTGGATGTTTCCAAATCAGCATAGTAAAATATTAAATAATAGAAGTAGTTTTCGTATTCCAATTATTATTTATGACCCCAGCAATACTCAGAAAAAAATAAATACACAATTAGCATCTCAGTTTGATATACTTGGTACTATTTTATCTATTGCAGGTAACAAAAATGATTATATTTCTTATGGCAATAATTTAATGAGTTGTAAAAATAGAACCAACACAGTATTCACAAAAATGAATGCTAGTTTATACCAGGTTATCGATTCTACTCATATTTTAGGCTATAATACCATTAACGAAAAAGCAGAATACCTTTATGATTATTCAGTAGATGAAAATTTAAAAATGAATTTGCTTAATACAATTAACTCAAAAGCTGAGCAAGAAAATTTAACAAAAAAAGTAAAAGAATTTATTCAAAAGGCAACCATGCAATATAATCGAAAAGCATTCAAATAAAATTAACCCCTAGCTTTTATTTTCCTAAAAACCAACAAAGCCGCCACAGCCATCACTATACCAATAATACCAAGTATCGGATAATGTAAAACTCTTTTTGCCTCATCATTGCTAACAAAAGCACCGCCAAGTGCTGCCATTAATCCAATACTCAATTGTTGTATGCTACTATTTATAATTAAAAAAGAACCACGCTCTTGGCTTGCCGCAGTGCTTGTTATTTGTGCGCTACCTATCACCATTCTGCTTCCACTAAAAATAAAAAATGTAGAAAAGACTGGCATCAATATCCAAAGATTATTTGTGTATAAATTTGGAATACAAAGCAGAGGAATCATGGCTAAAAAAGTAAGAATACTAAACACCAATAATCGCCCATGCTTATCACTTAGTTTTCCAACTAATGGACTTACAAAAACGGTAAGTATTCCACCAATTATATAAATTAAAGGCACATCTGTTTTATAATTTACGCCCAAGTTGTATGTTGCAAAATCTGTAAGAAAAGGTATAATACTAAAATGACTCATAATGAGCAAGCTCGAAAGCAATAATGCCCAACGCATTTTTACATTGGCAAAAATATTTTTAATAATAGCATAAGCAGTTTGTTTTACTACACCATTTTTTAAATGATTGGTAAATGATGGCACAATAAAAATGGCTAACACAAAAATAACCGTACATAAACTGGCCAATACAATAAATGGTGTATGCCACTGATAATGCCCTGCAAGCCATAAGCCACCGGGCACGCCCAATACACTTGCTAGCGCAAAGCCCGTCATCAAAATCCCCATAGCTTGGCCTCTTCTTTCATTAGGAATATAATCGCCCACCATGCTCAAAATTACACTGCCACCAATGCCACCAAACAAGCCAGTTAAAAAACGTGCTGCTAATAATTGATGATAATTTTGCGATAGCCCACATAAAAAAGTACCAATGGTGAAACCAGCATACACAATCATCAATACTTTTTTTCTATCAAATCTATCTACAAAAGCTAGGCAAGCCATTGCGCTAATAAATGCACCAATGCTAAATACAGAAACGATTCTACTAAACTGTGTACTATCTATTCCCCAAAGTTTTTTCAACACTGGGCCAAGCGGCATCACAATCATAAAGTCAACAATATTTGTAAACTGTACAAGTGCGAGTATAAATAAAAGGATTAATTCTTTTCTTTTCATGTAAACATTTAACTGCTGCAAAAAATTTTCATACTTAAATTCTCAAATATTGTATATCCAATATTTGAGCAGAGTTCACCTTCAACTCTTCAAACAATTTTCAACAACCTTCAACCATTCAACTCACCCCACTCCCATTCCCCACCGCATCACTCGGCGCTACAAAATGCAATTTACCAGCAGCATCATCTGCCATCAATATCATACCATTGCTTTCTATACCACGCATTTTTCGTGGAGCAAGATTTGCAACTACTACTACTTGTTTACCCACAATAGCAGCAGGCTCAAAGTGAAGCGCAATACCACTTACAATCGTTCTTACTTCAAAACCTAAATCAACTTCTAGCTTCAACAACTTGTCCGCTTTCTCTACTTTTTCTGCACTTACAATTGTCCCCACTTTCAAATCTATTTTTGCAAAATCATCAAAAACAATTTCAGATTTAAGGGCCTCCCTAAATCCCTCCGAAGGAGGGACTTGAGTTCCAAATACTTTAGAGTCTGTTTTTACATTTGAAGTTTCGCTTGTGGTCTGTTGTCTGTTGTCTGTGGTCATTTTAATAGCTGCGCTTTTAATTTTTAATTTTTCAATTTGCTCCGCCACTTCTGTATCTTCTATTTTTCTAAACAATAATTCAGGCGCCCTAAGCGAATAACCAACACTCAATAATTTTGTGTTACCTGCATTTTCCCAATCAAGCATTTTATCTACGGTCTTCATCATCGTACACATTCGCTTTGCTGCATTTGGTAAAAATGGATTTGTAAAAATGGCAAGGTTGGCAACAAGCTGCAAACAAATGTGCATGCAATTATCTACGAGCGCTTGTGCATCTGCTGTCATCTGTCCTGCTTCGTTTACTTGCTTCGCAATAATCCACGGCTCTTTATCTTGCATGTATTTGTTACCTTTTCTTGCAAGGTCTATCACAGCAGTTTGTGCATCTCTAAATTTATATCCTTCAATATTTTTTTCTAATAATGCTTTGGTGTTTTTTATTTCTTCCAACAACTGTTTATCTGCTTCATCAATAATTTCGTTGTGAAATTTTGGTACTTTTCCACCACATAATTTATGCATCAATACAAAAGCTCTATTTACAAAATTGCCGAAAACCGCCACCAGCTCACCATTTATCGCATCTTGAAAACCCTTCCAAGTAAATTCGCTATCTTTTGTTTCGGGTGCAATGGCTGTTAGATAGTAACGCAAAGCATCCACCATTTGGTCACCACCATTTTCTTTTTTTATAAAATCATTTATGTAATCATCCATTTCTATACTCCACCCACGGCTCGTGCTCATCTTATCACCTTCCAAATTCATAAATTCATTGCTTGGTACATTATCAGGCAAAACATTGCCGTGCAGTTTCAACATTACCGGAAAAATAATAGCATGAAAAACAATATTATCTTTTCCAATAAAATGAACAAGTTTTGTATCACCCTTTTCGCTTTCAGAATTATACCAATATGGTCTCCAATCTTTTTTATTGTCCAAAGCCCATTGTTTAGTAGCGCTTATGTATCCAATAGGTGCATCAAACCATACGTATAAAACTTTTCCTGCCCCATCTTCTCGTGGCACTTTAATTCCCCAATCCAAATCTCTCGTTACCGCCCTTGGTTGCAAACCCATTTCTATCCATCCCTTGCATTGCCCTACCACATTGGCTTTCCAATCATCTTTATGCTCTTCTAAAATCCATTTACGCAAAAAATCTTCGTGCTTATTCAAAGGCAAATACCAATGTGTGGTTGCTTTTTTTATAGGTGCATTTCCACTCAATGTACTTCTCGGATTTATCAGTTGCTCAGGGCTTAAATCTGTTCCACATTTTTCGCATTGGTCGCCATACGCACTATCATTTGCGCACACAGGGCAAGTACCAATAATGTATCTATCTGCCAAAAAAGTATTGGCTTCTACATCAAAAAATTGTTCCGTTTCTTTTATTTCCAAATCACCATTATCATTCAACATCGTAAAAAATTCCTGCGCCGTTTCATGATGTATTTGCTCACTTGTTCTGTGATAAATATCAAACGAAATACCTAAATCAGCCATATTGCTTTTCAACATAGCATGGTATTTATCTACAATTTCTTTTGGAGTTGTTTTTTCTTTCATGGCCTGTATCGTAATAGCAGCGCCATGTTCATCACTTCCGCATACATATACAACGTCACGTTTCTGTGCACGCAAGTATCGCACATACACATCCGCAGGCAAGTATGCACCCGCAAGGTGTCCAATATGTTTTGGCCCATTGGCATAAGGCAGGGCAGAAGTAATTAAGTATCTTTTTGGGTCAGTCATTTTCTTTTTTTAAAATAATTTATTTTTTTGTTACACAAAATAAATTTTGTGTCCGAGCAAAAACACAGCTATGGTCATCATCGTTGTGTCACTCGCTTCATCTGCATACCATTATTCATCTTTTATTATGCACTGGATTGAATCGGATGATTATGCATTAGATTGAATACTTCAATTTAAATATTGTGAGGCTGAGCTTGTCGAAGCCGATGCTATTTTAAACAAACTTACAACAGAATTAACCCGTCTTCGACAAGCTTAGGCTGACATTTCAATAGTTAAGTCAAATGAATTTACATCACTTTCAAAAACTACAATTTATCATGCAATTCCTGCAAAAATATCGAAACTGAACCCAATACCGAAATTTGACTAAATTCAATTTTACTTTTACAATATAATATTACATTTACGGAATGCAAAGAAAGAAATTTATATCATCTACCTTATTGGCATTAACATCGTTAAAAGCAATGTCAGAAAGTGTTTCAGTAATAACTAAAGATGAAGTTTCCACTAAAATTCCACCATATTTAAAAAAAGGCGATACCATCGGCATTACCAGTGCAGCAGGCTATATTACACTTGTAGATTGTAACGATGCTATAAATATGATACAATCATGGGGTTTTGCCATAAAAATTGGCAGTACCATTGGCAAAAAATCATTCACATTTGGCGGTACCGACGAAGAACGCATTGCAGACTTACAACAAATGCTAGATGATGAAAGTTTAAAAGCCATTATGATTGCAAGAGGCGGTTATGGTTTGGTACGCATTATTGACAAACTAAATTTTACAAAATTTGTAAAAAAACCAAAGTGGATTATTGGCTTTAGCGATGTAACCGTTTTGCATAGTCACATCAATAAAAATTTTGGCATTGCTACAATACATTCAAAAATGTGCAACAGTTTTGTTGCACCTGCCATTGCCGAACTCATACAATTAGAAACATTATATAGTATTAGAAAATGTTTATTGGGCGAAAAAATGGTTTACAATATTTCATTAAACACAAACAACAAACCAGGCAAAGCAAAAGGAATTTTAGTAGGCGGCAATTTAAAAACTTTAGAAAGTCTTGCAGCATCAGTAAGTGACATCGTTACAAAAAATAAAATACTCTTTGTAGAAGATACCAGTGAAAAATTGTATAGCATAGATAGAATGTTTTGGAA
>JAYSOC010000532.1:0-7377 GCA_043723285.1 Ferruginibacter sp.
CTTTTTTCGCCAAGGAATCTTTCAAACTCATTTTGCGGAACGCTTTGTATATAGCTTTTTAAATTTTCGTGTACAATATTCCTAAATCCATAATCACGAGTTGCCATTTTTATACAAGCCTCTTCAATAAGAGGTTTAAAAAGTGGGTGCGAAGAAAAAGATTCAAGTAACCCTTCCATTTCTTGAGGTGTTAATTTTCTTCCTATTTTGTTATAGTTTTTTTCCATCTCATGTGCCAGCCCTGTTTCAAATGAAGAAATAATGGTAAGCACTTCTGCGTACATAGTGTCTCTAGGATTTTCTTTATCTTCAAGCTGAAGTATTTTTTTATATTCCTTATTTTTTTCCTTAAAAATAGCTTGATAAATTTTATCCGTGAATAAAGCGTATTTAAAATTCCCCATTTCTACATATTGATTTAAAGCAGATGTAAACTCTTTTCTGTAATGTGGTTCTTTTAAAATAGTTCTAAAAAAATCTTCATCTCTTTGATTAATATATTTAGTAGAGCCGCCAAGTTTTTTATTTAATGTATCAATGACAATGTCTAGCATTTTACTTCTTAACATTTTTGCTTTTTCGCTATCTGTAAGAAGCATACCAAGATTTAGGAAAGATCTAAAATTGAAAACGCCTAATTGTGGTGCCTTTGCGCCCTCTTCTAATAAGTGACCAAACTGATTTTTAAACTCTTTTAGTTTAACCCCTTTGAGTACTTTATAACCATTATGCTTTAATTCTCCTTCAAATTGGCTAATGTGCCTATTTACAGTTGTTCTATCAATTTCGTAAAAATCGGATACTTGCTGAATTGTTAACGTATATTCATCCTCAAATAACATTCCCCCTAACCCGAAATTAGTTTCTAGAGCCTCAATAGCAAATTTATTGTTAAGTATATTCTGTCTGTCCACAGCAGAACTAGTTAAATCTTCCATTAACACAGATTTAAGTATGTGAATAAAATGTTGATAAGCGATAATTGTTTGATGCATCCATGCATCAAACAATTATTAAATTAATGATTAATAATTAGTTAGGGCTACTTAAAACTCTGCAGGGTTTTTTACTAATTTAATTATCTCTAACTAACGGTAATTATTAAAGTTAAGAAAATTTAATGGCTGAGACTATAATTGATGTAAAATATTTTAAAAATAACAGCCTAAACTAAAAAAAGCAGACCCTACAATCTGCTTTCTATTTCTTTACTTAATCTTTCAAAAATATCATCTATACTTCCTTCACCAGGCACCATTACCACTTTATCTGTTTGTCGGTAATAATCTGCTACGGCTTCGGTTTTGTTTTTGTATTCGGCTACACGTGCAGCTATAATTTCTTCGTTTACATCATCGCTACGCCCACTAGTTTCTCCTCTTTTTATTAATCGTTTTACCAACTCATCTTCGCTTACATCTAATGCAAGCATAACAGAAATAGGCGCTCCCTTTAAATCCAATAATTTATCTAGCGCCTCTGCTTGTGCATCTGTACGTGGAAAACCATCAAACAAAAAACCTTTTGCCTTTGGATTTGCATCTATGGCAGAACTTATCATACCTACCACTACTTCGTCTGGCACCAAATGTCCTCTATCCATTATTTTTTTTGCTTCCATGCCTAATGGGGTTTGTTGTGCTATTTGCGAGCGCAACAAATCACCCGTACTCAAATGCACAAGTCCGTATTTCTCAATGATTTTTTCGCTCTGCGTTCCTTTTCCACTGCCTGGAGGGCCAAAAAGTATTAAATTAAACATAAGCCGTACAAATTTTTCGTTTCGGGTAAAGATAAGGTAAAAAAGTTTTTTTTCTTTATTGACTAACAAGCATTTTAAAATATACTTAAAACATATAATAAATTAATATATGTGAATAATATTCTTTACTTCACTTTGAAATAATACTATTATCGGTTACATTTACAACAATCGTTATACTATTAAGCACTTTTAAAATAAATATGGATGGAAAATATCAAATTGAGCACACTTGCTGAAACACTAATCGGTTCTGAAATTGTAAAACTTGGTGGCATTATTAAAGACAAAATAAGCAAAGGCGAGCATATTTATAATTATACAATAGGTGATTTTGATTCTGGTCAATTTCCCATTCCGTCTTTGCTTTTACAAGAAATAAAAACGGCTTATGAAAATGGATTTACAACCTATCCAGTTGCAGACGGTGAAGCAGATTTAAGAAAAGCGGTGGCGGGTTTTTTAAAAAATTATGAGGGATTAGATTTTGCAGCCAATGAAATTTTAATTGGCGCTGGCGGCCGCCCACTTATTTATGCTTTGTATAGAGCAATTGTTGATAAGGGCGATAAAGTAATTTACCCAGTACCAAGCTGGAACAATAATCACTATACACATTTTACCGAAGGTGAGCATATAATGATAGAGGCTACAAAAGAAAATAATTTCATGCCTACAGCAGGGCAAATTCGCCCGCATGTAAAAGGCGCATCGTTACTGGCTTTATGCTCTCCGTTAAATCCAACAGGTACGGTATTTACAAAAAGCGATTTAGAAGCTATTTGCGATTTGGTATTAGAAGAAAATGCTAGCCGTGCAGAAGGAACAAAAAAATTATACCTCATGTACGATCAAATGTATTGGACATTAACGTTTGGCAATACCGTACATTACAATCCAATTAGCCTTCGCCCCGAAATGAAAAAATATACCATTTTTATAGATGGTATAAGTAAAGCATTTGCAGCTACAGGTGTACGTGTGGGCTGGAGCATGGGCCCTGCCGAAGTGATTGCAAAAATGAAAGCTATCAATAGCCATGTTGGGGCATGGGCGCCCATGGCAGAGCAAAAAGCAGTGGCAAAATTTTTAGTACAAGAAGCCGCTGTAAGCGAATATTTCATGCAATTTAAAAGCGAAGTGGAATATAGGCTGCAACATATTTACGAAGGGTTTGTTGAAATAAAAAATCAAGGTTTTGCAGTAGATGCTATTGTACCACAAGCTGCTATTTATCTTACAGTACAAATAAACTTAGTTGGAAAAAATATTGCTGGGAAACTTTTGCAAACGCAAGCAGATATAACAGCGTATATTTTAGATGAAGCGAAATTAGCTATGGTGCCATTTAATTGTTTTGGCGCAAAAGACGATAGCAACTGGTATAGAATAAGTGTAGGTTGTGTAAAGAAAGAAGAGATAACTGAAATGTTGGGGAAATTAAAATCTGCGCTACAAAAAGTAGAAGGTTAATTAATTTTTATTACTAAAGAACACAAATGGTTTGCTCAATTTATTTTGGCGAATCATTTTTTTTATGGTAACGGAATTGTTGATAATTTTATAACGATTAAGGTCTAACACTTCGTGTGCAGATACAAAATTATCTAAACGCTCCGTTGTAAAAAGCAGGTCGTTTAATTGCATAACTTCCCGATCTATATCTTGCTGCGTCATTAAACGTTGGCGAAACATTACAAGAAGATCTCTGTTAGAAGTCATACATTTTTTTATTTGTACCCCACCATACCTGTACAACCACAAGTGCTTTTTTTGCTAGAAGAACATCCTGTAGCAACCAAAGCAAGTGCAATTAGGGCAAGAGAAGTTATTTTTATTATTTTTTTCATTACTCGTTATTCTTCTTTTGTTGATAAGATCCTATTTTTAGACCCTTTTCAATAATCTCAGACACAAATTAACGTTATTTACAACAAAATAGTTTACTGGTGCTTGAAAATAATAGAAATATTAACAAAACAAATGTACAAAAAAGGGTGCTTGTAGCCCCATTAGATTGGGGTCTTGGGCATGCAACTCGTTGTGTGCCTATTGTTACAGCATTAATGGCACAGGGTTTCGAGGTCTTTATAGGTGCGGAAAAAGCGGGTGCGGCATTGTTGCAAAAAGAGTTTTCTGAAATAAAAATTATACCACTGCGGGGTTATAATATTTCTTACAGCAAATTGAAAGCATTTTTTTTGTGGAAAATGTTTACGCAACTGCCTAAAATAATTAGGGCTAAAAAGAAAGAAAACAATTGGTTAAAAAAAATAATTGATGAGTATAAAATTGACATTATAATTTCTGATAATCGTTTTGGGTTGTATAATAAAAATGCGAATTGTATATTTATTACGCATCAATTAAAAATAAAAACTGGCAATAGCTTTATAGAAAATATTGTACAAAAAATAAATTACAAATACATTAATCGATTTAATGAATGCTGGATAATAGATGAAGAGGGAAATAAAAATCTTGCAGGTGAATTATCACACCAAACAACCTTACCAAAAATACCATTAAAATATATTGGCGCATTATCAAGGTTTAAAAAATATGAAGTAGAAAAAAAATACGATATACTTGCAATTCTCTCTGGCCCTGAGCCGCAGCGTACTATTTTTGAAAAAACTTTGCTGACGCAAATGCAAACTTTAAACCAAAATAATGTTGTCGTGAGAGGATTACCAGCAGAAAAAAATATTTTAGAAGTAGGTGATTTAAAAATTTATAATCATTTACCGGCTTCCGCATTAAACGAATTGATACTTACTTCAAAAATAATAATTGCAAGAAGTGGCTATACAACCGTAATGGATATTGCAGCATTACAACAGAAAGCTATTTTTATACCCACGCCAGGGCAAACTGAACAAGAATATTTAGCTAACTATTTATCAGAAAAAAAATATTGTATGGCTGAAACGCAAGATGGGTTTAATTTACACAAGGCATTGGATAAATTAGAAAGTGCTACATTGGTGCCTTATCCAAAATTAGAAAACAAATTATTGCAAGAAGCTATAAATGCTTTGCAATAAAAACACCTCTTTCATTTTTATTATTACTACCAATTATACTTGATGCACCAGCTTGGTAAAACAGAGCAAGATATTTTTTGGGCAATTGTTCTAACGTTTCAATAATTCTTTTGTTGCTTAAAATATCTTCTGAAAGTATAACAGCATCTGCATTGTTTTTTTCTATAAGGGTAGATACGTTTGATATTGTATTGGTGTTTGCAATGATTTTATTTCCACTGCTGTTTATTATTTCATTTACGTTTTCTAATTGTGTATCATTTCCAACATAAATACACTTTAATGAATCGATAATTTTTTCACTCGCCTTTGTTATTAAAAAAAACTGTTTCGATTTTGCTAACAATTTACCAGAACAAATCACAATAGTCATTAAGCGTTTTTTTATTCTTTGCCCTCTGTAATGCTTATCTACAAAGCGTTTAATAGCTCCGTAAAAATTTTCAATATAATGTAAAGATTTTTTTTGTGTACTTTCTCCTTTAAAATGTATAATCGTTGTATCTCCTAAATAATAATTTTGCAACCCTACTTTTTGTATGCGATAAGAAAGGTCAATATCTTCTCCATACATAAAAAAATTGTCATCAAATCCTTTTGTAAGCTCAATGGCTTTTTTGCTCAACATCATAAAAGCGCCAGCAAGCACATCTACTTTGTTGTTTTCTTTTTCTGGTAAATGGCCTGCATAATATTGTGCAAATAATTTTGATGATGGAAATGTTTCTGCAAGCCCTACCATTTTAAAAAAACCAGCAGAAGGGGTGGGTAAACTGCGCTTACTCTCTTTTAAAAAACTTCCAGCCCCATCAATCATACGTACACCCAACGCCCCACAATCTGTATTATTTTCAAAAAATATTATACAATTTGTAAAACAATCTTCGGGTACAATCGTATCAGGATTTAAAAATAAAATATGTTCTGCTTTAGCAAATGATAATGCAAAATTGTTTGCTTTACCAAAACCAATATTTTCATTATTCCAAAAAAAACGAACATTTGTGAATTTAGATTCTAAATATTCTTTACTCCCATCGGTAGAATTATTGTCCACCACTAATATTTCGGCATCAATATTTGTACATGCTTTTATAACCGAAAGCAAACAATGCTCAAGGAAATATTTTACATTATAATTTATGATGATGATGGAAAGTTGCATTTGAATGCGAATAACGAATATTTATCTGAGTTTACAAAATACATTTTATCACTAACTCTTTAATTAACAAAGTACCACAAATAAAAAAGATATAGTGTATTCTCTTGAAATCTGTAATTAGGAAAAAATCAGTAAACAAAAAATCTGCCTTTATCTTTGCAAAATATCGTATAAATAATTATGGAAAGAACAGAAATATCATCACTTGGTGAATTTGGTTTAATAGATCATCTTACACAAAATAACGAAACTAAAAATGCATCTACCATTTTAAGTGTTGGCGATGATGGTGCAGTAATAGATCATTTTGGCAGACAAACCGTAATATCATCTGATCTTTTATTAGAAGGAGTGCATTTCGATTTGTCTTATACCCCTTTAAAACATTTGGGCTACAAAGCTGTGGTGGTAAACCTTAGCGATATTTATGCTATGAATGCTACGCCTACACAAATTGTAATGAGCATTGGTTTTAGTAATCGTTTTGCTTTGGAAACATTGGATGAGTTTTACGAAGGTGTATATGCCGCATGTGAAAAGTATGGCGTGGATTTGGTTGGTGGAGATACAACAACATCGCTTAGAGGATTTGTAATAAGTGTAACAGCTATTGGTGAAGTAGCTCCAGATGCTTATGTAAAAAGAAGTGGTGCAAAAAGTGGCGATTTAATTTGTGTGAGTGGAGAACTAGGTGGGGCTTTTCTTGGGCTTACATTATTAGAAAGAGAAAAAAAGATTTTTGAAGAAACTGGTGCACAGCCAGATTTAGAAGGCCAAACATATATTGTTGGTCGTTTATTAAAACCAGAAGCAAGGCAAGATATTATAGAATATTTTGCAGAAGAAAATATTATGCCTACAAGTATGATAGATGTAAGTGATGGACTTAGTAGCGAGATAATGCATATTTGCAAACAAAGCCAGGTGGGTTGTGTGTTGTACGAAGATAAATTTCCAATGGCAGATGAAATGAAAGAGTTTGCATATAAATTACAAACCGACCCCACAGCTTGTTTTCTTAGTGGCGGCGAGGATTACGAATTATTATTTACTGTACCACAGGGCGAATATGAAAAAGTAAAACTAAACCCATCTATCAGTATTATTGGTTACATAACAGATGAAGGCGAGGGCAAAAACCTTATAACCCGGGGTGGAAATAAACATGCATTGGTAGCACAAGGTTGGAATCATATGAAGAAATAATTTTGAAATGTCGCTTTATTGCGACATTTTTTATTTTAAATAACATTCATAATTTTTATTGTTGTTTGGTTTGTATTAATTTCATTTTTAATTATGAATAAAAGCTATTCCATTTTCTTTTATTCATAATTAAAAATGAAATTAATACAAACCAAACAACAATAAAAATTATGAATGTTATTTAAAATAAAAAATGT
>JAYSOC010000533.1:0-7356 GCA_043723285.1 Ferruginibacter sp.
TTTGCATGGGGATGGAAATTTAGATGCTACAGGCGCTACCAACATTTCTAACTGGGTGGGGTTTGCAAAATATGGATGGCGCAATTGTGGTTATGATGGAGCAGCTACCGAAGCAAGAACATCTAGCAGATTAACTATAAATTATTATACTGCAGTATATGGTTCTGATGTGGTATTGCCTGGTAATGGTATTCGTATGGCAAGAACAGCGCCTTAATTTATTCATCATTTTAAAATAAGTAATTATGAAAAATATTTTCATGTTGCTGCTTTGTATGGTGAATGTATCTATACTTTTTGCACAAAACAATCCCATATTTGGAGGAGGTAATGCAGATGGTTTTGATAAAACAAATTTTGCCCAAGCAAGCAATAATATATTTGGAGGTGGTAATGCGGATGGATGGACTAAAATAGCTTTTGCACAAGCGGAGAATAACATCTTTGCAGGAGGAGTTGGAGATGGATGGGATACAGCAGCTTTTGCACAACCCGTAAACAATATTTTTAACGGGGGTAGTGGAGATGGCTGGGACAAAACAACTTTTGCGCAAGCACTTAATAATATTTTTAATGGAGGTAATGGAGATGGTTGGGATAAAACAGCCTTTACACAACCAAGTAATAATATTTTCTTTGGTGGGCAAGGAGATGGCTGGGCAAACACATACAGGCCAATGGGGCCATTGCCAATTACATTAGAATATTTTACTGCAAGAAAAAACAATACTACATCTGCTATGTTAAATTGGAAAACATTGCAAGAAATAAATACTGCTTTTTTTGAAGTAGAAAGAAGTAACGATGCTATTGATTTTAAAAAAATAGGAATAGTAAAAGCGGCTGGCAATTCAAGTGTGGATATAGAATATTTTTTTATAGATAATAACCCTACACAAGGGATGAATTATTATCGGTTAAAACAAATTGATGCTGATGGAAAATTTATTTACACACCTGCAAGGCTTGTTATATTTGATAAGCTAGATGCAGCTACTGTAAAGTATTATCCAAACCCAACCAATGGTATTTTAATGATAGAATTATCTGTAATAAATAGTAATGAAATAAGGGTTTTAAATATTTGTAATGCAACAGGAGTTTTCGTTAACCAATTAAAAATAGCTGCAAATGCTGGTAACAAAATGCAAATTGATTTATCTAAATATGCAAAAGGTATCTATTTTATACAAGTAAAAACAGCTACAATAAATAGTACAGAAAGGATTATTTTAAAATAAAGGGGGATGATTTATCAATCAGATGTAGGGCTACCGAAGGGTGGCCCTTATTTTTTGTTTGAACCCCAAAGGTATAATTAAGAATAAAAAAACACAAAGAAAGATCTATATCAATTTTTAATAAGCTACTTAGCGAACTTTGTCATCTTAGTTTTTTTGCGTGAAAAATTTACACAAACCACTTATGCGCATTCACCTTATTCACAGCCTCTACCTTGCTGTGTATATGCAATTTACCATAAATATTTTCTATATGCTTACGCACAGTGCCATGGCTAATAAATAATTTATCGGCTATTTGTTGGTACGATAAACCTTGCACCAATTGGCGAAGCAAGTCTGTTTCTCTTTCGCTTAAATCGTAATCTTGCGGTTGCATTTCTTTTGGGGTATTGCTAGCTGTTCTCAAAAACTCTAACGTTTTTGATGCAATGTGTGGACTCATAGGTGCGCCACCATTCAGCAAATCATCTATGGCTTGTAAGATTCTACTTGTCTTACTGTCTTTTAATAAATAGCCTGCTGCGCCTGCTTTTATGGCTTCAAATATTTTTTCATCAGTATCAAAAACGGTGAGTATTAAAACTTTAATATCTGTTTCTGTTGTGATGATTGCCGTAGCTTCTATGCCATTCATGTCGGGCATTTCAATATCCATTAATATTACTTGTGGCAATACTTTTGTGGTAAGCAATTTATCCAATGCATCTTTTCCGTTTATGGCCGTAAACAAAATATTTACTTCACCACTAACCATTAGGTTTTCTTGCAGTTGTAGCCTTAGTGTAGCATTATCATCTACAATGGCTATGTTTATGGCTACGTTTTCCATTTTATTTAAATTGGTAATTGAACTATAATTGATGTGCCTTTTTGAAGTACAGATGTAATTGTTATTTCTCCATCAAGTTCTTTTATTCTTGCTGCTAAATTTTTTAAACCATTGCTTATGTAAATAGCATTTGTATCAAATCCTTTACCATCATCGGTTATAAAAATTTTTAACGTATTTGTATATGCTTCTATAAAATAATTTGCTTTATTAGCTATGGAATGTTTTATAATATTTTGTGTAACTTCTTGTATCATTCTAAACAAGTGCAAAGTTTGTTCTGCAGATAAATTTTTCTGCAAAGTACCATTACATTCCAAAGCCCAATTCATTTCATGCGCATCCATTACACGCTGTAGGAATGTGCGCACACGTAGCGTAAACTCAGCCAACGTATGACTATTTTCTTGCACCGCCCATATTGTTTCTCTCAGCACATTCATCGATTCTCTTGATTGGTCTGAGAGCTGTTGTACTTTAAGCAACGCATCTGCTACATTATTATTGATGAGTTTATTTTCTATATTATCTGTCTGTGCTATCATAGTTACAAGGCTGGTGCCAAGGTGGTCGTGCAGGTCTTTAGAAATACGCTCCCGCTCTTTGCTCACACTCAATGCAAGCTGGTTGGCTTTGTCTTTTTGCAATTGTTTTCTTTTTTGAAAATAATTGAACAGAAAAAAACTACCTAGTACAGTGGCTATTGCAGCAAGAATAATAAACCGAGCTTGCGACCAATATGGCTTTTTTATTTCAAACTTGGCCAATACAATTTCCTTGCTTTCGTAGCCATCAATGTTTTTTGTTTTTGCCAATAGTGTATAATTACCTGGGCGTAATTTTTCAAAATGTATAATGGTAGAGTCTTTTAATGCTTGAAATGTTTCATTAAAACCTTCTAATTTATATTGTATGCTTGGTTGAGAAAAAGGATTAGAAACACCTGGAATAAAAGAAAATGAAATCGCATTAAAATCATAAGGCAAACTAAAATTTTCTCTATAGTTTTTTATAACATTATCCGCATTAGCAAAAAGTAACGCTGGTGCTACCACATTTGTATCTCTTTTAATACTACTCATGTTCAATAAAGAAATTTCGCTACTTGTACCTGCTATCAAAGTATTTGTAGGTTCATCAAACAATGCAACCTTTACATTTACATTTTTATTATTTATGAGCGCATGTGAAACTACTGCATATAATTTTCCGTTGCTATACTCATTCAAAGCCTTATTGGTTACCACCCAATATTTCCCTGCATTATCATGAAAGGAATACAAACATTTATTATCCTTTGCTTCATAAGCAATCGTAATATTTTTTGCAACTTTATTATTGGCATAAACAGAAATACCTTTTGCGGTACTTACCCATAAGCTGTCTTTATATTCATGCACATCATACACTTCATTGCTCAATAAATCATCTTTGGTAGTTATCGTTTTTTGTCCTTCTATTTTAGAGTTAAAAAAATGAAACCCGTCTTCATACGTTAAGCCTACATAGCCATTTGTTATTTGTTGTAATTTTTCTATAATCGCATATTGCGGCAAATTATTTAACCTTGTAACCTTATTGTTTTTATCGATTGTTTCAATACCACTGCCATAAGTGCTACCTAAATAATTGTTATCTTTTGCAAAAACAGTACTTATTCCTGCGCCTTCTTTTATACTGTTTGTTTTTAGCAAATTATGGTTAATTATTTTATAGACGTTTATTCCTGTGAGGCTTCCAATAATTATTTCACCGTCTTTTAGAGCAATAGATTCGATAGTGCTTTCGTTTAATGGAAATGATTCTATAAAATTTGACTTTAAAATATCTACAACAAATAATTTATTTTCTGTACATACATAACCTATATTTTTATCAATAGCAATGGCACGTACTTGTTTTTCGTTGGTATTTATTTTAGCATTTTGTTTTGGCAAAAGCATTTGCAATCCACCGCCTAGAGTACCAATAAAAATTTGTTTCTTTTTTGTTACATAAACCTTATTTACAAGGTTGGTAGCCAATCCATCTTTTGTAGTATAGTTTTTATAATTTCCATCTATGTCAAACATCCAAAAACCATCGTGTATATTCCAACAAAAAAAATGCTTGTCAAAATTTGTGGTTAAAAAATATCCTTGTTTACCTAAAATTTGTTTGGAATAAATTTTATCTTTTCTATGCATATAAATTTTTCCTTCGAAGTGATAAACAGAATCGTCTTTATCGGCCCATATCAAATGCTTCTGTATGCCTAATTTATTTTCAATTGCCCAATGTTCGGGGTTTTGGTAGTTTTTTATTTTTTTATATTGAATGATTTTTTTGTTTTCAAAATCAATGTCTATATTTAATGTACAAGTATCGCATCTTAATTGTGGCATCTCATAAATTAGTTTCGGTTTAAAATTTTCCTTTGCCGAGTAGGCGCTTAAACTAAATGTATTTTTTTGCCTATCAAAATGCTGAATAAATAATGTACCCTCTTTGTTTGAGCTGTATCCTTCTATATTTGAATCTTTAGTAACGACGTAAAATTGCTTTTTTGTAATACTATAATAATAAATGCCTTTTTGCCCAATAGCCAACCAAATGCCACCCTTGCCATCGCAACTTAAATAGTTTATATAATTACCTGGTAGCCCCATATCTGTATTTATAATTTGCCATGTAAAACCATCATACTTTGCCAACCCTTTATCGGTACCTATCCACAAAAAACCATTTTCATCTTCGCTTGCATCAAATATAAAATTGCTAGGTAAGCCATCTTTTACTGTAAGTGTTTGAAACACCGATACCTGCTGACATAAAGACTCCTTAGGCAAAGCCAATAACACTAAAAAATAGGTTAAAATAATTCGCATCGCTTACAATATAAAATTGAGGATTTATAATTATTGAAATATACGCAGTTCGTCGTATTTAAAAAAGTTTTAAAGGGGGCATCTTGCAGGTATATTGATTAAAACCAATAAAAGCTGAAAATCCATATTCTATCAAGTAAAAAAAGAACCAGTTTTTAAAATGAGTAAACGCATAAATTATAAAAATCAAAAAGCCTTTCAAAATTAATTGAAAGGCTTTAAAAAATATTATATAAAAATTCTACACTGCAAAACTCTCCCCACAACCACAGCTCCTACTAGCATTTGGATTATCAAAATAAAATCCTTTACCATTTAGACCATCGCTAAATTCTAGCTCCGTATTTACGAGGTATAAAAAACTTTTTAAATCACATACAATTTTCACACCCTTATCTTCAAACACTTGATCCATTGGTTTTACTTCGTTATCAAAATCCATTTTGTAACTAAGTCCACTACAACCGCCGCCTACCACACCCACACGAAGAAAATACGAAGCATCATCTGCCACGCCGCTTTCTTGCATTAAGTTTTGCACTTTTTGTTTTGCTTTATCGCTAATGTAAATTGAATTATCTGTTGCAACCATAATATTAAATATGCAATTGTGCAAACGTGAAAATATGCAAAACTAAAAGCGAACTACGCCTACTATTTGCAAATTTGCACATTGGCAAATTTTCTAATTGTTTTTAGTGTACCACGCTCTCTTCAAACTTAAATAACTCCATACCATTTTTAGCACGGTAATCGTTTATAGCCGCTTTTATAGCATCTTCTGCTAATACTGAGCAATGTATTTTTACAGGTGGTAAGTTTAATTCCTCTACAAAATCCATATTGTCAACTGTAATAGCTTCTTCTATGCTTTTGCCTTTTAACCACTCCGTTGCTAGAGATGAAGATGCAATAGCAGAGCCGCACCCAAAGGTTTTAAACTTTGCATCGGTAATTACACCTGTTGCATCGTCCACCTGTATTTGAAGGCGCATTACGTCTCCACATTCTGGTGCGCCCACAAGGCCGGTACCTACGCTTTTATCTGCTTTATCAAGTGTTCCTACGTTTTTAGGATTTTGATAATGGTCTATTAATTTTTCTGAGTATGCCATGATGATAATTTTATAATGTGCTAATTAGCTAATGTGCTAATTTTTTAAAATTGTTAATCTATTCTTTTGTTTAATCTTTCTAAAATTCAATTGTTAAATAACGTACTAATTATTACTGAGGTCTCATTAGCACATTAGCAATATTATCGAATTAGCTAATTAAAATTAATGTGCTAATTTTTTAAAATTGTTAATCTATTCTATTCTTTAATCTTTATAAAATTCAATTATTAAATAATGCTCTAATTCTTGCGGAGGCTTCATTAGCAAATTAGCACATTATCGAATTAGCTAATTATTTCTGAGCCCTCATTAGCAAATTAGCACATTATCGAATTAGCTAATTATTTCTGAGCCTTCATTAGCACATTAGCAATATTATCGAATTAGCTAATTAATGTGCTGCCCACTCAATACTATTCAAATCTATTCCTTCTTTATACATTTCCCAAAGCGGACTCATTTCTCTTAACTTAATTACCGTATCACTTATTGCCTTTACGGTATAATCTATTTGTTCGTCGGTTGTAAATCTACCCAAGCCAAAACGAAGCGAGCTATGTGCCAAATCATCGCCCAAGCCCAATGCTTTGAAAACATACGATGGTTCCAACGATGCAGAAGTACAAGCCGAGCCAGAACTTAATGCAATATTTTTATTGAAACCCATTAGCAACCCTTCTCCCTCTACATGTTTAAAAGAAATATTAGTTACATGTGGTAAACGATGTTCCGTGCTGCCATTTATGTAAGCTTCTTCTAACAACATTAAAGCGTTCTCTAATTTATCCCTCATTTTTATAATGCGTTTGCTATCAGCTTCCATATCCTGCATACAAATTTCGCAAGCTTTACCCATGCCTACAATACCTGGTACGTTCAATGTTCCACTGCGCATTCCACGCTCGTGGCCACCGCCGTCCATTTGTGCTGTTACTTTTACACGAGGGTTTTTTCTACGTACATACAATGCACCTACACCCTTAGGTCCGTACATTTTATGTGCAGTAAACGCCATTATATCTATGCCGTCTTTAATTACATCCACAGGTATTTTTCCTACAGCTTGTACAGCATCAGTAAAAAACAATACACCATGCTTTTTTGCAATAGCACCAATTTCTTGTACAGGATTTACTACCCCAATTTCATTATTTGCATACATAATAGAAATCAAAATGGTATTCGGCTTTATTGCCGCTTCCAATTCTGCTAAATCTATCAAGCCATCAGGTTTTACTTGTAGGTAAGTTACCTCACCACCTAGTTTTTCTATGTGCTTACAAGTATCCAACACCGCT
>JAYSOC010000534.1:0-2944 GCA_043723285.1 Ferruginibacter sp.
AAGGCGGACGGGGTGGGTAAAATACTACCCAATCCCATAATTCCTCACTATAAAATTCTCCAACCCTTCAATAACAACGTTCATATTTTTCATAATATCGAAAACTGAAATTCTATACATCGTTAACCCTAACGAAACTAAAAACTTTTCTCTTGCAGAATCATACACTTCTTTACCGATATGGCTTGAACCATCAATTTCAATTATCAATCGTAATTTTTTCACATAAAAATCTGCAATGTAATTTCCAATTACTTTCTGTCTATCAAAATCTATCTTGTGAAAATTGCCTTTTGTTACTTGTATCCAAAATAAAACTTCAGGTAAATTTCTTGCTTGTCGAAGTGCTTTTGCTCTTACTTTTAAATTAGGGTTTGCAGGTAAAATATAATTGGGGAATTGTTTTATTTCGATGTTGTAAATGAATATTTTTTGGTGAGATTCCATTGTTAGTTTTTGGGTATGCTAAGTTAGGGGAAATATTAAACTTGTAAAAATACCTTTTAGAGTTATTCCTTCGTGGAATATTTCTTAGAGTTGTCCGCCTGCGGCGTCCACTCCTCCGAGGTGTAAACCCACCCCGTCCGACTTCGTCGTCCACCCCTCCAAGGAGGGGAATTATGCGAAGTGTAAATGTTAAACTTGAAGAATCATTAATAGTTATGGTTTTTTCTACTTATTTTTAAAATACATGCTGAAACCAACACTTATTATATTTTCATTATTGCTAGCTAGTATTTCCTTTGGGCAAAAAACAGATAATGAAATTTTTGAAGATTCTAAAGGGAAGTGGGAAGTACCTTTACCAAAATTCACAAAAATTGAATATTACAAAACATTTGAGCATATGTTGGCTGCACATATAGATTCTAACTTAACAATTTTTACAGATAGTGCATATGGGGTAAAAGCAATGCAAGGGGGAGAGGTTATTTTGGTATCTGAAATTGATAGCAGTATTTATTTTGTTACAGTAAAATATGGTTATTATTATTTAACTTACTCAAATTTGAAAAGTTTTTTTGTAAAAAAAGGCGATATCATTAAAAAGAATGCAAGTATTGGAATTGTAGGAAAAAATTTAGATGGTATTTATTGTTTGGATGTTCTTCTGGCCAAAAGAGATAAAAATATTTGCCCAAAAAATTGGATAAATTGGAAAACAAAATAAAAAAATGGACACCAGCCTAAATAAATACATTAGCGAAACAGGTTTTTGCAGCCGCAGAGAAGCGGATAGATACATTGAAGAATGCAGAGTAACCATTAATGGAAAAGATGCAGATAAGGGTAATCGTGTAAAACCAGGTGATGTAGTAAAGATAGATGGCGAGAATTTGCAGAAGAAAGTAGCACCAGTTTATATAATGCTCAATAAACCCAAAGGCATTGCTTGTACTACTGATACAAACGAAAAAGCAAACATCATCGATTATGTAAATTTTAAAACACGTATTTTTCCAATAGGTAGGCTAGATAAGCTTTCGGAAGGATTAATTTTCTTGACAAACGATGGCGATATTGTAAATAAAATTCTTCGTGCAGGTAATGGACATGAGAAAGAATACATGGTAACCACCGATAAAAAAATTGATTACGAGTTTATTGGCAAGATGAGAAGCGGGGTAAAAATTTTAAACAGCACCACCAAACCTTGTTTTGTAAAACTTGAGGGAGATACACGTTTTCGTATCATTCTTAAACAAGGGCTTAACAGACAAATTCGTAGAATGTGTGAGGCATTGGGCTTTAGAGTAACTTTTCTTAAGCGTGTGCGTATCATGAATTTTACCATTAAAGGAATAGAATCTGGTAAGTGGCGTTTTTTTACTGCTGATGAAATAAATTTATTGAATGAATTATTGAAGAATAGTAATAAAACGGATGGCGAAGATGGGATGGGGGAATAGAGTTAATTGTTGAATTGTTGAATTGAATTTATTTTCACAATTTAAATCTGTAATCGTAAAAAGGTTGCAGTTTTTATCACAACCCCAAAGGGGTTGACTTTTAGTAACCATGGGTGCAACCCGTGGATAAGCCACACGGCGTAACATATCACCCCAGAGGCGTTGAACAAAAATATAATAATAACAATGAATAATGACTACTTACAAATAAATAAAACCTCTTGGAACAATAGAGTAGATGCACATCTTGCATCTGAATTTTATGATGTGGAAGGATTTTTAAAAGGCAATACATCGTTAAATGATATTGAACTAAAATTGTTGGACGATGTGAAAGGTAAAAGTATTTTGCATTTGCAATGTCATTTTGGGCAAGATAGTATTTCGCTTGCAAGGCTTGGGGCAAGGGTTACAGGCGTTGATTTATCTGATAAAGCAATAGATGCGGCAAATGAAATGGCAAAGAAAACTGGTAATGATGTAAAATTTATTTGTTGCGATGTCTATGATTTGCCCAATCATTTAAATGAACAATTTGATATGGTTTTTGCCAGCTATGGCACTATTGGTTGGTTGCCCGATATGAATAAATGGGCAAATATTATTGCTACATTTTTAAAGCCCAATGGCAGGTTTGTTTTTGCAGAGTTTCACCCAGTGGTATGGATGTACGATGATAATTTTGAAACCATAAAATACAATTATTTTAATGCAGGTCCAATAGAAGAAAACGAAACGGGTACTTATGCAGATAAAGGTGCACCAATACAACAAGAATCTGTTGGTTGGAATCATGATTTAGCAGAGGTTTTTACAAGCCTTATTACAAATGGTATTGAAATAAATTCGTTTGAAGAGTTAAATTACTCTCCTTATAATTGTTTTGCTAAAACGGTAGAGTTTGAGCCAAAGAAATTTCGCATTACACATTTTGGGAATAAAATTCCGATGGTTTATGCGCTGGTGGGTACGAAGAAATTTTAAGATGTAAAGTTGTAGGTTCAAAGTTTTGGAGTCTTCAATATGTGTCAGAC
>JAYSOC010000535.1:0-7338 GCA_043723285.1 Ferruginibacter sp.
TGGACGCCGTTTGGCATTAGGCAACTTTAAAGAATTGAATGTAATTATTAAAGGTGATGTGGATGGATCTGTAGAGGCATTGAGTGATTCACTACAAAAATTAAGTACAGAAGAAATTGTAATAAAAGTTATTCACAAAGCGGTAGGTGCTATCACCGAAAATGATGTAAACTTGGCTGCTGGCTCTGATGCGATTATTATTGGTTTCAATGTTCGTCCTAGTATTCAAGCGGCACGTTTGGCAGAAAATGAAGCTATAGAAATTAAATTATACTCTATTATTTACAATGCTATTGAAGAAATTAAAAGTGCCATGGAAGGTATGCTTGAGCCTACAGTAGAAGAGAAAATATTGGGTAACGTAGAAATAAAAGAAACATACCGCTTTGATAAAGCTACTGTGGCTGGTTGTATGGTACTCGATGGTAAAATGGCTCGTAACAGTCGCATACGTTTGGTGAGAGAAGGTATTGTAATACATACTGGGGAATTGAGCAGCTTGAAACGATATAGAGATGATGCTAAAGAAGTAACCAGTGGTATGGAATGTGGTTTGGTTATTAAAAACTACAACGATATTAAAATGGGCGATATAGTAGAGGCGTTTGAGGAAGTGGAAGTGAAGAGGACGCTTTAAAAGTTGAAAAGGTTGAAGAAGTTTAAGGTGTTCAAGAGGTGTTCAAGAGGTGTAAGGTTAGGTGCTCTTAAATAAAAGGCTCCTTTCTATTTTTTACAAGGGTTTGAGTTGAAAAATTTGAAAATTGAGCATTGAACATTGATTATTGAACATTTGTATTTAAATGTATAGACTTCAATAAGAAAAAAATATATTTTATTGCAGCAGTTAGCCCGCTGCAATTTTTTGTTAAATAACAATACTATACGTGCCACAATTATATGTGGGCTTATCTTTGAAGTTGATGGATTGCTATCCACAAAAAATAGAACAAATGAAAAAAAGAGTTTTACTATTATCAAGTTTTGTAGCGTTTTGCACTGCTGCATTTGCACAGCCAAACAAAATAACTGCAGATAAAATTATTGCCGTAGTAGGAAATAAAATTGTACTTAAAAGTGATGTAGAAGATAGATTACTTGACATGCAGCGCCAAGGTGCAGAAATACCAGAAAATGGAAAGTGTTTTGTAATGCAAGATTTATTGGGCACAAAAACGTTGGTTTTGCAAGCAGAAAAAGACTCGTTACCAGTAACAGATGAAGAGATAGAAGGTGATATTGATAACAGAATACGCCAATACATAAATCAATTTGGTAGTACAGAAGAGTTGGAAAAAGTAGCTGGAAAAACGGTATATCAGTTAAGAGAAGATATGCGTGACCCTATAAAAGACCAGAAACTTGCTGCGTCTATGCGTAATAAAATTGTTGATGATATTCGCATTACTCCAAAAGAAATAAAAGCATTTTTTGATAAAATACCGACCGATAGTTTACCATTTTATGAAACCGAAGTAGAGATTGGGCAATTGATTGTTTTTCCAAGAGCAAGTAGAGAAGCGGAAGAGTATTGCAAAGAACAATTGGCTGGTTACAAAGTGGCAATAGAAGCTGGTAAAAAAGATTTTAAAAATGCAGCTGCACAATACTCAGATGAGCCAAGTGCCAAAGAGCGTTTTGGAAAAATGGAAATTAATAGAGAGCAAAAAGATATAGATCCTACGTTTAAAGCAAAAGCATTTACACTTAAAGAAGGGCAGATATCGAACCCATTTAAAAGTAAATTTGGTTATCATATTATACAATTAATAAGCAGAAGTGGTAACGATGCGGTGGTTATGCATATCATTAAAATACCGCAAGTTTCTGGCGTAGAATTAAAACAAGGTTTTGAAAAATTAGATACTGCTCGATCTAAAATAATAGCAGGCACAATCGATTTTGGTGGCGCAGTAAATAAATATAGCGATGATACAGAAAGTAAATTTACTGCCGGTATGATGCAGGGGCCAAACGGAACTTTTCTTACCATTGATCAATTAGACAAAGACATCATTCCAATTCTTAAAAACCTTAAGCCTGGCGCATACTCACAGCCGATGGAATATACTGACCCATCTGGAAAAAGAGGCGTAAGAATTGTTTACTTAAAATCTCAAACGGCACCGCATAGAGAAAACTTAAGAGATGATTATAGTAAAATAGCAGAAAAAGCTCTAGCAGAAAAAAAAGAAATGGCTTTGGAAAAGTGGTTTAGCACAAAACTAAGTTCTTACTACATTATGATAGATGCAGATTATAGAAATTGTGAAACCATGAAAATATGGATTGATGCAATGAATAAGAAGAAATAGACATTAAGATAGACACAAGATTTTAGATAATAGATATTAGACAAAGAAATGCCAACTTTCAAAGAGTTGGCATTTCTATTATTGGTTATATTGCGTAGGAATTCGCCTGAGGCGAATTTTGTTGTGGCGAATTCTTTTGTGAAATAAAATAATAATAAAATTGATAAATAAAAAAAACATTGCTGTAAATGAATATAACGCCGTGCTAGTAGGCGTTATACTAAATGAACATACAGAAGTACAAGTAAATGAATACTTGGACGAGTTACAATTTTTAGCAGAAACTGCTGGTGTAAAAACAATAAAGAGATTTACGCAAAAATTAAAACATCCAGATGCACGCTCGTTTGTAGGAAAAGGAAAATTGGAAGAAATTAGAAAATACATTCTTGCAAAAAGTATTACATTAGTAATTTTTGATGATGAACTTACTGGTTCTCAAATTCAAAATATTGAAAAAGAGTTAGGCACAAAAACGATAGATAGAAGTGATTTGATACTTGATATTTTTGCAAGCCGTGCACAAACAGCACAGGCTAGAACACAGGTGGAGCTTGCACAATACCAATATATTTTACCTCGCTTAAAAGGTATGTGGACGCATTTGGAACGCCAAGGTGGTGGTATTGGAAGCAGAGGACCAGGAGAAACAGAAATAGAAACGGATAGACGTATTGTTAAAGATAAAATAAGTGTACTTAAAAAACGATTGGAAGATTTTGATAGGCAATCTTTCACACAGCGAAAAGAACGTGGGGAATTTATTCGTGTAGCTTTGGTGGGTTATACAAATGTAGGTAAGAGTACCATTATGAATGGGCTTAGCAAAAGCGAAGTATTTGCCGAAAATAAATTATTTGCAACGCTAGATACCACCACAAGAAAATGTGTTTTTGAACAAACGCCTTTTTTGCTAAGCGATACTGTTGGTTTTATTCGCAAACTACCACATCATTTGGTAGAGAGTTTTAAAAGTACGTTAGATGAAGTGAGAGAAGCAGATGTGTTGTTGCATGTGGTAGATATTTCTCACCCACAATACGAAGAACAATTGGCGGTGGTAAATAAAACTCTTGCCGAGCTTGGTTGTGCAGATAAATTGACGATTACTATTTTTAATAAAATGGATCAGTTTGAAAAAAATACTTTTGATAAGTGGCTGGAAGACGATGTAAAAAAAGATATACTTCGTGAGCTTAAAGAGCGCTGGGAAGAAAGTACAAAAGGGAATTGTGTGTTTGTGTCGGCAATTGATAAACAAAATTTTACTTTGCTTAGACAAACGATTTTAAATAAAGTAAGAGATATGTATCAAATACGATATCCTTACAAAGCAGAATATTTTTATTGAGTAGTTGCCACGAATAACACAACCCTGCCTGACGGCAAAGGCAGGTTTTCACTAATGTTATTTTCTTATTCGTGTACATTAGTTCAATTGGCGGCAAAAAATTATTAAACATTTTTGCCTCTTAATACTTTCTTTTAGCCAATTTTTTATGAGCAAAAAATATCAATGGCATAAAATAGCCGACACGATAGATGACATTAATTTTGCTACTAACGGCATAGCAGAAATAGAAATAAAAGGAAAGAAAGTTTGTGTGGCTTTGCACAACCAAAATGTTTTAGCCTGCGCAGCCAAGTGCCCTCATGCAGGCGGGCATATGAGCGATGGATACATAGATGCGCTGGGCAATATTGTTTGTCCGCTGCATCGGTATAAATTTTCGTTGGCCAATGGCAGAAATGTAAGTGGCGAAGGCTATTTTTTAAAGAATTACCCCATAGAATTACGCACAAATGGCATATTTATAGGCTTTGAGGAAAGCGGAATGTTTGGTTGGCTAAAATAATTGCTTTATAATTTTTTTTTGAGCTAAAAATCTTTATTTTTGCATCCCGCTAAGAAATTGGTTGGGGAGATTCCTACTTAGCTCAGTTGGTTAGAGCATCTGACTGTTAATCAGAGGGTCGCTGGTTCAAGTCCAGCAGTGGGAGCTTACATAAAAGCCTTGAAGAAATTCGAGGCTTTTTTTATTCCTCAAACACCCCCAATCCCTGCCTCAACACCACCCAATCATCGGTAGTACAATCTACAATGGTACTCGGCACTATCCCGCCAATACCACCATCAATAACAAAATCTACCACGTGTTTAAATTTTTCAAAAATCACTTCAGGGTCAGTATATTCTTCTACCGAATCTCCTGGGAGAGATGCGCTAAGTATTGGGTGACCTAAAGCATCTCCAAGAGCTAAACAAATTTTATTATCAGGTACACGCAGACCGATAGTAGATTTTTTGCTTTGCAATATTTTAGGTACTTGCTTGCTTGCAGGTAGTATAAATGTAAATGGGCCGGGTAAGTGTTCTTTTAGCATTCTATAAAGTGGCGTATCTATACTTTTTGTATAATCACTTAAGTGGCTAAGGTCTTTACAAATAAAAGACAGTTGTGCTTTTTGTGGATCTACATTCTTAATTCTGCAAATCCTTTCCACTGCTTTTGGTTGAGAAATATCGCAGCCAATACCATAAATAGTATCGGTAGGATAAATAACAATACCGCCATCGAGTAAGCACTCGGCTATTTGCTTTAAAAGCCTCGGTTGTGGGTTATCTGGATGAATATGCAATAACATAATCTAGTTTTAATTTTGAAGTGCTCGCATTTGCATATTTGCTCATTGGCACATTGTTTAATTCCTTATTTTTGCACCGTTTTTAAATCACAAAACTACAACTATTATACCATGTCATTAATTACAGTTGGCACTATGGCTTTTGATGCTATTGAAACTCCTTTTGGAAAAGTAGATAAAATCGTTGGCGGCTCTGCCACTTATGTAGCATATGCTGCTGCAAATTTTATAAAACCTATTCAGCAAATTTCTATTGTGGGCTACGATTTTCCGCAAGAAGAAATGGATGAACTTACCAAGCGTGGCGTGGAGCTTGATGGTGTAGAAATTGTAAAAGATAAAAAATCTTTTTTTTGGAGCGGGAAATATCATGTAGATATGAATACTCGTGATACGCTGATTACCGACTTGAATGTATTGGAAGATTTTAATCCTAAAGTACCCGATAGTTATCAAGGTGCTGAGTTTTTAATGCTGGGCAACCTTATGCCAAAATTGCAAATGAGTGTTATTGACCAGCTAACAAAACGCCCAAAACTTATTGTAATGGATACCATGAATTTTTGGATGGATATTGCATTGGATGATTTGAAAGCGGTTTTGAAAAAAGTAGATGTATTGATGGTGAACGATGGCGAAGCAAGACAACTTAGTGGTGAGTTTTCGTTGGTAAAAGCAGCGAAGAAAATTTTAGATATGGGGCCAAGTTTTTTGATCATTAAAAAAGGAGAGCATGGTGCATTGTTGTTTCATGAAAACCATGTGTTTTTTGCACCAGCATTACCGTTAGAAGAAGTGTTTGACCCAACAGGCGCAGGCGATACCTTTGCAGGTGGCTTTATCGGCTACCTTGCAAAAACAAAAGATATTAGTTTTGAAAACATGAAAACGGCTATCATTGTTGGTAGTGCTATGGCAAGTTTTTGTGTAGAAAAATTTGGTCCAGAAAGAATGAAAGAAATTACAAAAGCAGATATTGATACTCGCATTGCCGAATTTGTACAGTTGGTAAATTTTGATATTGATTTGGTTTAATTGTAACAAAAGATGGATGTAATTCTATTAATATTCTTAGCAATAAAAATTGGAAAACTAGCTGTTGCAAAAGGTTTGCCCGCAAATAAATGGCGTTTGAATTTGGTACTTGCTTGGATTGCAGGAGAATTAGTTGGTGTAATAGTTGGTATGGCAATTTTTGGAAAAGATAATCAATTTAGTTGGTTATTAATTGCTTTCGGTTGTGCATTATCATCTTATTTTATCATACAAAATTATTTATCAAAATTGCCCAATGTTTTAAGCGATGATGATATAAAAAATATTGGAAATTAATATTAGCCGAAGCAAACGCTTCGGTTTTTTATTGGCATCAATTAAGATTACACTAACGCTTGTTAGTTTTTTTCTTATCTTTATGCTTTAAAAATTGATGCCATGCAATTACACGATTTAGAAAGCGCCTTTCAAGAAAAGATAGATAAAGAAATAAAAATAGAACCGAAGGATTGGATGCCAGATGCATATCGTAAAACAAATGTGCGACAAATTAGCCAACATGCGCATAGCGAAGTGGTGGGTATGTTGCCTGAGGGTAATTGGATAAGTCGAGCGCCATCTTTAAAAAGAAAAGCAATATTGATTGCCAAGGTGCAAGATGAAGCGGGGCATGGTTTGTATTTATATTCAGCAGCCGAAACCCTTGGTACAAGTAGAGAGCAAATGATTGATGATTTACACAGCGGGAAAGCAAAATACTCTTCTATTTTTAACTATCCTACGCTCACTTGGGCAGATATGGGTGCAGTTGGTTGGTTGGTGGACGGTGCAGCAATACTAAATCAGGTAATGCTTTGCAGAACATCGTACGGCCCCTATGCTCGTGCAAATGTGCGTATATGCAAGGAAGAAAGTTTTCATCAACGCCAAGGTTTTGAAACATTGATGGTACTGAGTAATGGCACGCCCGAGCAAAAAGCCATGTGCCAAGATGCAATAAATCGTTGGTGGTGGCCATCACTCATGATGTTTGGTCCAAAGGATAGCGAAAGCACCAACAACGACCAAAGTATGAAGTGGAAGATAAAGAGGAAATCGAACGATGAACTTCGTCAGCAGTTTATAGATATGGCGGTGCAGCAAGTAAAAGTTTTGGGAATGGCATTGCCAGATGATAAACTACAATGGAACGAAGAAAGAAAGCATTATGATTTTGGAGAAATAAATTGGGATGAATTTTGGAATGTGGTAAAAGGAAATGGCCAATGTAATAAGCAAAGACTTGAAGCCAGAAAAGATGCACATACAGAAGGTGCTTGGGTAAGAGAAGCGGCCACAGTTTATGCTAATAAAAAAGCTGAAAAGCAATTACAAAAAGTTGCAT
>JAYSOC010000536.1:0-7255 GCA_043723285.1 Ferruginibacter sp.
TACAATCAGAAACCATGATTCTACAATGATTGTAGCGTTTTAAAAACCAATTAATATGAAAAAGATTTTCTTTGTATTTACCGCTCTTGTATATGCGCAAGCCTCAATTGCACAACTAAAAACTACCACACCCATTTGCCCTACTTTTTCGGTAGATGTGTTGGAAGGTATTTTAAATAATGCGGTAACAACAAAGTCAACACTAGGACAAGTGAAAAATTTCTTTCCTTGTTTTACAGAAGTAGTGGAGCAACCCACGGCTACAAAATGCAGTGGAATTTTTTATGCAGATAAGGGTATTTATTTTTATAATGACAGAGGCTATATAGAAGTGAAAGAAAATTTTAAAGGTAAATTAATTCCACAACTTATGGGTTTAAGCAGGGGCAGTTTATTTAAATTACTTGGATATCCAAAAATGAAAGATGTTTCTTGGGATGCTTTTCAAACTAAATATGGCATTCTTATTTTGTATTACAACAAAGCCAATAAAATAAATAAACTACAGGTGAGTAATAAAAATACCGATACCATAAAACTGTGCGAATAATATATTATTAAACGACTTTAATATCTTGCCCAATCGAATCTACCAATTCATTACCATTGCCGCTTATTTCGTCGTAGAATTTGCTATTGGTTACATTAATGTAAGGTGCTAAAAATAAAAAACCAATACCAATTGTAAAAATGCACAATATTGCCCAACCAATAAAACTTAAGTTCAAAATAAAAAAATCCATTTTTTTGCCATCCATTAACTGCCAACTTGCTTTCATGGCATCTCTACCACTCATAGTAGGGTTATCGTGCATTATTCTGTTTATCTGAGAATAACCACATGCAACCATTATACCAGGCACAATTAATAAAATTGCTGCTAAGATTATTAAAAGCATAGATAAAAAATTAGCAACAAATGCATTGCCAAAATTTTTAAAACCATCAAACATGTCATTCAAAATAGCATCTCCATTACGAGAAACCCTTAAAAAATAACCATGCATTCCAAGTGCCATTGGTCCAAAAATGAGTAAGCTACCAAATGGAATACATCCTGCTACAGCTGATATTATTGCAGCTATAAGTATAACACCTACCGACTCTCCCCATTTGCTGTAAGTGCTTAGTTGTTGTAATGCATGATTTTTTAATTCGTCGTTAGTTAGGTTCATGACTTTAAGTTTAGTAAACAATAATACGAATTATTTTATGGTAGAAATCAAAAATAGAAAAATAAAAATTATTATTCAAGTAAAGCGTTGTAAATTCAAATCTCTAAAACTTTTTTTATGCGAAACCTTATTTTCATTTTTGCTATAGCGATTTTTGTTTCCTGTAATTTATCTGAAAATAAAATATCAGTAGCTGATTATTTTAAAAGCGATGACACAACAAAACCTAAAAATGGTGGTGTACAAATGGTATCTATTAATACTCCCCAAGGGAAATTCAACGTATGGACAAAACGATTTGGTAATAATCCTAAAATAAAAGTATTGCTCTTGCATGGTGGGCCTGGTGGAGATCATGAATTTTTTGAAAGTTTCGAAAGTTTTTTACCGCAAGAAGGTATTGAATTTATTTACTACGACCAACTTGGCAGTTACTGCAGCGATAAGCCTACCGATACTGCATTGTGGACTACTGATCGTTTTGTAGAAGAAGTAGAGCAAGTACGCCAAGCCTTGCATTTAGATAGTACAAATTTTTATTTGCTCGGGCATAGTTGGGGTGGAATTTTGGGAATGGAGTATGCTCTAAAATATCAGCAACATTTAAAAGGATTAATAGTAAGTAATATGATGAGCAGTTGCCCTGCTTATGCTGCTTACAATAAAGATGTATTGCAAAAAAAGATGGATCCGAAAATGGTAGATAGTATTTTATATTTTGAAAAAACAAAAACAACCAACAACCCTCGCTACATGAATTTGTTGTTAAATAATTATTACAACAAACATATTTGCAGAGTCTATCCTTTTCCCGAAGCTATCGATAGAGCGTTTAGCCATTTGAATGGAGAAGTTTATACGATTATGCAAGGTCCATCGGAGTTTGGTATAAGTGGGCGTTTGGCTTTGTGGGATAGAACATCGGACTTGCCAAAAATAAAAATACCAACTTTAGTTATACGTGGTATGAATGATACGATGGATCCTGAATTTATGAAAATGATGAGCGAAAAATTTGGCAATGGAAGTTTGGTGACTTGTACAAACGGCAGCCATTGCAGCATGTGGGACGATCAAGAAAATTATTTTAAGGGGTTGATTGGGTTTTTGAAAAAGTAAAATCTCCAAATAGTTAGATGTCAGCTTGAGCTTGTAGAAAGCGGGTTTAGTAAATTGCACCGTCTTCGACAAGCTCAGACTGACCCTAAATAAAAATGAAATTTTTTTAAATTTTGATAAAAAAAACATAAAATGAATTATTTAATTACAGGAGCAGGTAGCGGAATTGGTAGAGCCATAGCAGTTGAAATTGCCAAGCAGGGAAACATTTGCTTTTTATTGGGCAGAAACGAAAATAATTTAAAGAAAACTTTATCTCTTTTAGCAAATGGAAATCATAAAATTTTTGTCGCAGATATTGCCAATGATATCGCTTTAAAAAACATCGTACAACAAAATACTGATTTGGTTTTGGATGGCATTATTGCCAACGCAGGTGTAGGTGGCGAAAATAATTTTGGTGAAAATGATAGATGGAATCAAATAATAAATACAAATCTTACTGGTACATATTCTACTGTGCAATATTTTTTAGATGCATTAAAGCGTAGCAAAAATAATTACAAACAAATTGTAATTACTGCTTCTGTTTTGGCACGGCTTGGTGTGGCAAATTATTCTGCGTATTGCGCTTCAAAAGCAGGATTGCTGGGGCTTATGCGCAGTTGGGCTGTTCAATATGCACTGGATAATATTTTGGTAAATGCCATTTGTCCTGGTTGGGTAAATACCGATATGGCACAAAATGGTTTGCAAGGTATTGCCGATGGTATTGGCATTTCTAAAAATGAATTTTATGATATTGCTATGCAGAGTGTGCCGTTAAAAAAAATGAGTGAACCACAGGAAATTGCTGCTTTGGTTTATTATTTATTGAACCAACAATCTATAACTGGGCAAGCAATTGATATTAATGGTGGGGCGGTTATGAATAGTTAGGAAAAGAAATCCTTTTTTAATTATGAAGTAACTTCATTTTATGAAATGTGAAACCTCGATTTTAAAAAATGTCAGCCTGAGCTTGTCGAAGGGTTCGTTTACATCTACGGGTTCGACAAGCTCACCCTGACACCCGAATAGAATCGAACTTTTCGTCATTTGCAAAGAGGTTAAAAAACTTTTTTATGAATGCCTCAGGCTGACACTAAAATAATTTTACCGAAAATTGGAAGCTTTTTATTGCATAATAAAAGCTACATTGAAAAACTAAATTTCATCCGCCGAATAGGCGGACGCTAATAAAGCCAAATCAGGGTTCTTCGGTCCGTAAACAAAAAATAAAAATTACAAAATGAGCAAATATATTCTCTCTTTAGACCAAGGCACAACTAGCAGTCGTGCCATTGTTTTTAACGAAAAAGGCGAAATCATTTCTGTTGCACAAAAAGAATTTACACAAATATTTCCGCAGCCAGGTTGGGTAGAGCATGATGCCATTGAAATTTGGGACACACAATTTTTAGTAGCCGTAGAGGCTTTGCATAAAGTAAACTTGAAAGCAACAGATATTGCTGCCATTGGAATTACCAACCAAAGAGAAACAACGGTGGTGTGGGATAGAAACACTGGTAGGCCGATATACAACGCCATTGTGTGGCAAGATAGAAGAACGGCATCTTTTTGCGATGAGCTAAAAGCCAATGGCCATGCGGATTTGATAAAACAAAAAACAGGGTTGGTGATTGATGCCTATTTCAGCGGCACAAAGGTAAAATGGATTTTAGATAATGTTGCAGGTGCAAGAGAAAAAGCAGCAAAGGGTGAATTGTGTTTTGGTACGATTGATAGCTGGCTGGTTTTTAAACTCACCTATGGGCGCACACATGTAACAGATGTGAGCAATGCAAGCCGTACCATGTTGTGTAATATTGGTACAACACAATGGGATGGTGAGCTTGAAAAATTATTAGATGTACCTGGTAATATGCTGCCGCAAATACGCAGCAGCAGCGAAGTGTATGGGCATGTGGAAAATCTTGAACCACTAAATGGAATTCCCATTGCAGGTATTGCTGGCGACCAACAAGCTGCACTCTTTGGGCAATTGTGTACGCAACCTGGCATGGTAAAAAATACATACGGCACTGGTTGTTTTATGCTTATGAATACAGGAGAAGAAATGGTAATGTCGAAAAATAATTTGCTTACTACAATAGCATGGAAAGTGAATGGCATTACACAATATGCATTGGAAGGAAGTGTATTTGTAGCAGGAGCAGTGGTGCAATGGTTAAGAGATGGATTAGGAATAATAAAAACTTCTGCAGATGTAGAAGCGTTGTCAAATAAAGTTGACTCTAACGGCGGCGTTTATGTAGTGCCTGCATTTGTAGGCTTGGGTGCGCCTTACTGGGATCAAGATGCAAGAGGTACAATTACAGGACTCACACGTGGAAGCAACGCATCGCACATTGCAAGAGCAGCAGTAGAAAGTATTGCATACCAAACTTGCGATGTATTAAAAGCCATGGAAGCAGATAGCAATATTAACATCAAAGAATTGCGGGTGGATGGTGGTGCTACGGCGAATAATATGTTGATGCAGTTTCAGGCAGATATGCTAAACACAACTGTTGTAAGACCTGTTATTACAGAAACGACCGCATTGGGTGCAGCATATTTAGCTGGGTTGGCAGTAGGTTTTTGGAGTAGCATAGAATCGTTGCAACAACAATGGCAAGTAGAGAAAAAATTTACAGCAAATACAACAGAAGAACATAGAAACGCCTTACTAGATGGATGGAAAAAAGCGGTGAAAGCTACATTAACAACTAATGGATAGAAATAGTATGTTGCAATATTTGCAACAAGATAAAGAGTGGGATGTAATAATAATTGGCGGTGGTGCTACAGGTCTTGGTGCTGCTGTGGATGCGGCTTGTAGAGGATACAAAACATTGTTGGTAGAACGTTTTGATTTTGCAAAAGGTACTAGTAGTCGAGCTACAAAATTGGTACATGGTGGTGTGAGATATTTGGCACAAGGCAATATTAAATTGGTGAGAGATGCGTTAAAAGAAAGAGGGTTGTTGTTAAAAAATGCACCGCATGTTTCTAGCAAAATACAATTTGTAATTCCTAATTATACTTGGTGGGCAAAAATATATTATGGCATTGGCTTAAAAATTTATGATGCCTTGAGTGGAAAATTGGGATTGGGAAATACCAACATTGTTTCTGCAAAAAAGGCAATTGAATATTTACCCGAAATTGAAAGAAAAAATTTATGCGGTGCTGTAATATATACCGATGGGCAGTTTGACGATGCAAGGCTTGCTATAAATCTTGCACAAACTGCTGTGGAAAATAAGGCAACCGTTTTAAATTATATGGCGGTAGTTGGATTGTTAAAAGAAGATAATAAAATAATAGGGGTTGTTTGTAAAGATGCATTTTCAGAAAATGTATATCAGCTAAAAGCAAAGGTTGTTATAAATGCAACTGGTGTTTTTGTAGATGATATTATGAACATGGATAACAATGATGGAGAAAATATTGTTGCTCCATCACAAGGAATACATCTTGTTATTGAAAAAAAATATTTTAAAAGTGACAAAGCTTTGATGGTGCCCAAAACAAGTGATGGTAGGGTTTTGTTTGCTGTGCCTTGGCATAATCATGTAATTGTGGGCACAACAGATACTGCGGTAAATAAAATAGATATTGAACCATTACCATTACAAGAAGAAGTGAATTTTATTTTACAAAATTTAAATCAATATTTATCTGCGGATATAATAACTAGCGATGTGAAATCTGTATTTGTTGGCCTGCGACCATTGGTAAAAAGAAAGGGTGCAAAAAATACTTCTTTGTTGGCAAGAGATCATACGATTATTATTTCTGAAAGCAGGATGATTACTATTACTGGTGGTAAATGGACAACGTACAGAAAAATGGCAGAGGAAGTTATAAATAATGCAACGCTAGTTGGTAATTTACCAAAACAAAAATCTATAACAACAGACATGCATATACATGGATATACAAATGAACAAATAGGAGAGGAGCATTTAAAAGTTTATGGAGCTGATGCAGTAGAAATAAAAAGATTGTATATTGAAAATAATTTGTGGCAAGAAAAAATACATGCTAACTTTAATTATACCAAAGCACAAATAATATGGGCTGTACGAAACGAAATGGCGCAAACTGTGGAAGATATTTTGGCAAGAAGAATACGAATGCTTTTTTTAGATGCTAATGCTGCATTAGAAACAGCACCTTTTGTTGCAAAATTAATGGCAGCCGAAATGAATAAAAATAATGATTGGATAAACGCAGAAATAAAATCTTTTAATACATTAGGTAAACGATATTTATTACCTTAACAGTTAAAATTAAATGTAGCAGTGGTCGGTAGCACACCGACCACGGTGTGAAGCCACCGTTCGTATCTCACGAACGATTTTACTAAAACAATTTATCTTAACCAAAACTTTTAAACCATGTCACCATTTGTATCAGAATTAGTAGGAACCGCAATGCTTATTTTATTTGGTAATGGCGTAGTTGCAAACGTAGTGCTTGCAAAAACAAAAGGGAATAATAGCGGATGGATTGTAATAACTTTTGGTTGGGCTATAGCAGTATTTATAGGCGTTTACACAGCAGCTGCAAGTGGTGCACATTTAAACCCTGCTATAACAATTGCAGATGCAGTAGGCAGTGGTAAATGGGATAAAGTGCTTGTGTATATACCTGCGCAAATGCTCGGAGCAATGTGCGGTTCCACGCTCGTATGGCTTGCTTACAAACAACATTTTGATGCAACAACAGATGCAGATGGGCAGCTTGCTTGCTTTTGCAATGCGCCTGCCATAAAAAGTAATCTACATAATTTTATAACAGAAGTTATTGGCACGTTTGCTTTAATGTTTGCAGTGCTCATGCTAAGTAACAACAAAGCTTCTGTAGAGTTAGGGCCATTGAGTGCATTGCCGGTAGCATTTATTGTATTGGGTATTGGTTTATCGCTTGGCGGGCCTACGGGTTATGCTGTAAATCCTGCAAGAGATTTA
>JAYSOC010000537.1:0-7236 GCA_043723285.1 Ferruginibacter sp.
GTTAAAATCTCAAGACCACCCTCGGAGCGGAATTTGAAATCGCAAGGCAAATGATTAACGATTATTGCAAAGAATTTGTAAATATTAATTTATAAGCTCGTTCTAAAACGAGCTATCCTGAGATTTTATCTCAGGAAGAATAGAAAATAGATTTACTTAGTTTGAGATAAAATCTCAAGACAGCCCTCGTTAAAATCTCAAGACAACCTTCGATAAAATTCATGCTAGAATTTCTATAAAAAATCAATCTTCAACAATCCACATTGTTTTCCATAATAATAATCCCTCGCACTGCTGTATAAATAAGCTTCAGCATTAGTTACAATACCCGCCGCTACAGGGTTATTATGAATGTAATTTATCTTTTGCTCAGTAAAGTTTTCGCTCCACATTTCTTTTGGGTGATTATCCTGTTGCCAAAATTGATGTTCAGTATTTCTTGAGTTGGACTGACCATGCTTTCTAAAAATCTCAATCATCCATTCCTTTCTACTTTCTTTTGGATTGTTTTTTATAGCATCAATTATTTTTTTTGCCGTGAACTTTTTAAAATCTCTAAGAATATCACTTGGGTTGTTATTTGTAACAGATATTGCCAAGTGAATATGATTACTCATTATACACCAAGCATGCAGCAATAACCCTTTTTCATTTTGACAATAACGAAGGCTTTCAACAACTATATCACAATACATTTGCCTTGTAAACACATCTACCCAATCTACTACGGCAAATGTTACAAAATGAATGCCTTCTTTGTTCCTTATTTTGTAGCCTCCATCGCCCATAATTTTTATTTTAAAAATAGTAAATATTTTTAACTCATCCTGAGATAAAATCTCAGGATAGCCCAGATAAAATCTCAGGATAACTCGTTTCTAACATATTATTTTTTATCTTGCTGCAATAATGAATTTGTTATCTAAATCAATATCATTTGTAGCACGCTTGCGGTATAAGCGTATTCACAATTGGATAAATCATCCGGCTGAGGCGCAGCGTGATGTTTTGCAAAGCCTCATTAGCGATGCACAATACACCATGTTTGGAAAAAAATATCATTTCGCTAAATTATTTACAATAAGAGAATTTAAAAATCGTGTACCCTTGCACGAGTACGATGATATGCGCCCATACATAGAGCGCATGATGCATGGCGAAGAGAATGTTTTATGGAATGCGCCCGTAAATTGGTTTGCAAAAAGTAGCGGCACATCAAATGATAAAAGTAAATTTATTCCAGTAAGTGATGAGAGTTTAAAAGAAAATCATTTTCAAGCAAGCAAAGATGTACTTACAAAATACTACACTAATTTTCCGAGTAGCGATTTATTAACTGGCAAAGGCCTGGTGGTTGGTGGCTCACATCAAATAAGTCAACTGAGCGAAGATATACAGTGTGGCGATTTGAGTGCGATACTTATGCAAAACTCTCCATTTTGGGGGCAATGGTTGCGCACACCGGAACTTAGCATTGCATTGCTTGACGAATGGGAAAACAAAATAGAAAAGCTTGCACAAACTACAGCCGAAGAAAATGTAACTAGCTTGGCGGGCGTACCCACATGGACATTGTTATTGCTCAAAAGAATTTTAGAAATTACACAAAAGAAAACAATTGCGGAAGTATGGCCCAATTTGGAATTGTACATTAATGGTGGAGTATCATTTGTACCCTACCGAAAACAATTTGAAGATATAATAGGAAAGAAAATAAATTTTTTAGAAATATATAATGCTAGTGAGGGCTTTATTGCTGCGCAAGAAAAGCCTGATGATGAAGGCATGCTTTTATTTACAGAGCATGGTATTTTTTATGAGTTTATGCCAGTGGAAGAATATGCAAAACCACAACCCAAAACAATTGGACTTACAAAAGTAAAACTGCATACCAACTATGCCATTTTAATAAGCACCACTGGTGGTTTGTGGCGTTATATCATGGGCGATACGGTGGAGTTTACATCGCTCAATCCATACAAAATAAAAATTACAGGAAGGTTAAAACATTATATGAATGCATTTGGTGAAGAAGTAATTATAGATAATGCCGACAAAGCCATAGCAACTGCTGCAGCTAAAACAAATGCTGTTGTAAAAGATTATACTGCTGCACCAATTTATTTTACGGAGCAAAGTAATGGTGCGCACGAGTGGTTGATAGAATTTGATAAAGCACCAGAAGATATTGATGTATTTACAAAAGAAATGGACACTGCATTAAAAAATGTAAACAGCGATTACGAAGCCAAGCGACAAAAAGATATTGCGCTTCGTATGCCTGTAGTACACGTAATGCCAGAGGGAACATTTACTGAATGGCTTCGCAGCAAAGGAAAGGTGGGAGGGCAACACAAAGTACCAAGGCTGAGTAATGAAAGGAAGATTGTGGAAGAAATTCTAAACCTTGCAAATAAAAAATTATGAATAAGTTATTAAAACGTACTTGTATAATTATTTTATTACTATTGCCAATAATGGCATTTGCGCATTTTTTAGTTTTTCCACAGGAAACTAGATGCATACTTATTTCATTTTCGGAGTTTGAAAAAAGGGGAAATGTTTATTTTAATTCCAATTTATCCTCAAATAAAATTGACAGCTTAATTACGCTAAAAAATATTGCTGAGAAAAAAGCAATTCATTTTTGGGGAAATAATATTTTACTAAATTATAAATTGATTTATTGTAACAATGAAAAGGAATACAATAAATATGGTCAAGGAAATGGCACTCCCGCATGTGCATATTGTAAAATTGGAGCTTTTGTAGTTTTGAGTATGGATGGATTGGATTCATCCATTATTGCACACGAATTATCGCATTGCATTTTGTACAACAATATTGGTTTTTACAATGTAAATTTTAAAATACCTAGTTGGTTTAATGAAGGCCTTGCCATGCAGATAGATGACAGAGATTATTATTCAATAGATTCATTAATGGTAAAAAAAGATGCAGGAATAAAACTGCCAGATGTGAGAACATTTAAAAGTAATGCACAATTTTTATCGGGTAATCATGCAGAAGTAATGCTTAATTATGCTACTGCAAAATACACAGTAAGCGAATGGCTGAAAACACATTCACTATCATTGTTTATAAAAAAAATGAATGATGGAGATAGTTTTAATGTTGCTTATGAAGAATCTCTAAAACAATAAGTTTGATTTATTTACTTTTGCTAAGAATTTAAAAATAAACGATGAAATTACTAGAAGGAAAAACCGCCATCATTACAGGAGCCTCTCGTGGCATTGGCGAAGCAATAGCAATAAAATTTGCAGAGCAAGGTTGTAACATAGCCTTTACATATGTGAGCGATAGTAGTATAGAAAAAGCAAATGCACTAGAAGCTAAGCTGAATGGCTACGGCATTCATGCCGTAGGCTATAAAACAAATGCTGGTGATTATGCAGCTTCCGAAATTTTTGTAAATGATGTAGTAAAAGAGTTTGGGCAAATAGATATTTGTGTAAACAATGCCGGTATATCAAAAGATAATTTGCTTATGCGTATGACGCCTGAGCAATGGGATGATGTGATGACAGTAAACTTAAAAAGTGTTTTCAACATTACCAAGCAAGTTATACGCCCGATGATGAAAGCTCGTAGCGGAAGTATTATAAACATGAGTAGCATTATAGGAGAAACTGGTAATGCTGGGCAAAGTAGTTATGCAGCAAGTAAGGCGGGCATTATTGGTTTTACAAAAAGCATAGCCAAAGAAATTGGCAGTAGAAACATTCGTTGCAATGCCATAGCACCTGGCTTTGTAGAAACAGATATGACAAGTTATTTGCAAGAAGGCGAAGCAGCGGAAAAATACAAGGCTTCCATACCGTTGGGTAAATTTGCTACTGGTGAAGATATTGCAAACGCAGCATTATTTTTAGCAAGCGATATGGGTAGTTATATTACAGGACAAACGATAAGTGTTTGTGGTGGATTAAATATTTAATTATGATAACCATCGTTCCATATAAAGAAGAATACAAAGAATACATCAAGACATTAAACTACGAGTGGATAAAAAAGTATTTTTTTATAGAACCAAATGATGTAAAACAATTGTCGAACCCGAAAGAAGAGATACTTGATAAAGGCGGAGAAATATTTTTTGCTTTAGATGATGATGCAATAATAGGAACTGCTTCTTTGCTTAAAGTAAACGATGAAGAATATGAATTGGCAAAAATGGCTGTAACAGAAAAATATAAAGGTTTAGGTATTGGCAAAATGCTTATGGAGCATTGTATTGATGAAGCAAAAAAATTAGATGCAAAAAAGCTAACACTTGTTTCAAATACAAAATTAGATGCTGCTATACATGTTTATAGAAAGTATGGTTTTGTAGAAATACCTCTACCAAAAGAAATACATTATGAAAGGGGTAATATTATGATGGAGAAAATGTTGTAATCCTTACCCACACTCCCCACAAACCCCCGTTACCACCATTGCTGCTTGCTGCTTAGTAAAATTCTTTGGCAGTTTTACACTAGGGACTGTTACATCATCAAGGCAAATGGTTTTATCGCAATTGCTACAAATAAAATGTACATGATCGTCGTGGTGATGCCCTTGCTCGCAATTGTGTTTGCAAAGTGCGTACAAAATTGAGTTATCTGTGGTTGGTATTTGATGTATAATTCCTTTTTCTACAAAAGTTTGTAAGGTGCGATAAACTGTTACTCTATCAAAAGTATTAGACGTATTTTTTTCAATATCGGCATGCGCTAATGCACCATCTGTAGCTAAAAAAAGATCTAAGATTTTTTTTCTACTATCCGTTACACTTAAGCCTGATTGACGTAATATATCTGGTTGTGTTTGCATTGTTTCTTAAGTTGGCGAATTACTAAAGCCGCTCATAAATCTTGTATGATCTACTTTTTCTTTCATTACACTTTTTATATCGAGCAATAATTTTTGTATTTCATCTTCTTTCAATCCATCATAAATGCCACGCACACGGCGGTATCTATCCACCAGCGCAAAAAACTGTGTATGTATAAATTGGTCGGATATATTTTGTGTGCTATCTGGTTTTTGATTGTCAATAATATATCCACTCCTTGCCATTTTATACAACGAATCTTTGTTGCCTGTTATAAAATTCCAATTGGTATTTTTTAAGTTTTGGGTAATGGGCGCATTGCTCATGGAGTAAACACCATCATCGTTTTTAATCAACAATCCATTAATCATTTTTTGTTCGTATGCCTTTAACACTGGTACACTATCCACTTCAGGCATACAGGTATGAGAGAGGATCATAAAATCATTTTTATCTTTATACGCATCATACACACGACGCATGTTGGCATTCATTTTTGGACAAATTCCTGCACAAGTTGTAAAAAAATATTCTACCACATACACTTTATCATCGGTTTCTTTTTGCGAAATATTTTTTCCATCTTGATTTACAAAACTAAAAGCTGGCACAGCAGGATTAATAACACCCAATGAAGATGCACTAAAATCATAATCCTTCATTACAAATGCAAAAAACACTGACAATAAAACAGCGAAGAAAATTATATAGAACCAATATTTTTTACTCATTGTATTTTAGACATTAGATAGCAGATAACAGATAATAGACACTAGACTAAGTTTTTTGTTGATTAAAGCTTTGCAAAAAACACATTAACGTTGAATTAAAAAACCCCCAACAACCAAACCCGTAAACCACAACTTACCCCAAAGTTACGAACCTATTTACAAAGCAGTTTTATTATTTGCAACAATATTGCAAAAATTATTACCTTTGCTTTTCAAATGAATATTAAAATAAACTGGGATGGCCTAGGAATTGCCACATCGCTAATATGCGCTATACACTGTATCGTACTGCCATTAGTGCTTACGAGCCTTCCATTGTTTGGTATAAACATTGTACATAATCATTTGTTTGAGTGGTGTATGATAATACTTGCCTTTTGTATAGGGGTTTATGCATTGTTGCATGGTTACAAAACCCACCATAAAAATATTTTACCAGTATTACTTTTTACTGCAGGTTTTATTTTGTTGACAGCCAAGCAGTTTTTTTTAACCGTAGAAAATTATTTTGTAGCGCCTGCAGTTATTTTTATTATTAGTGCACATTTTTACAATTATACTTTGTGTAAAAAAAGCAAGTGTGCTTCTCCGCATCATGCACATTAGTAATTATTTTCTTACCAATAACATAAAAATCACAAAGCCTTTTTCTTATAGTTTTTTAGTGACAATTGTGGGATATGAAAAATTGTTTACTTTCAAATAAAAATTATCATGCAAAAAATATTTTTATTCCTGTTTACATTTTTATTTTCCACAAATACATTTTCACAATCTGCCGATGAGCAAATGATAAAAGATGCCATGAACGAACAACTAAACGCATGGAACGCTGGCGATATTGACAGATTTATGGAAACATATTGGCATAGCGATTCGCTTATGTTTATTGGCAAAAATGGACCAACCTACGGCTGGGAAAAAACCAAAGCAAATTACAAAAAAGGATATCCTGATACTGCCGCTATGGGCAAATTAGATTTTGAAATTATAAACATGAAACGCTTATCTGTGATGTATTACAGCGTTGTGGGCAAGTGGCATTTGAAAAGAAGTATTGGTGATATTGGTGGTGCTTTTACGTTATTGTTTAAAAAGATAAAAAAGAAATGGGTGATTATTCAAGATCATAGTAGCTAATTAGCTAATTTGCTGATGTGCTAATTTGCTAATGTTGGCTTCTTTCTAAATTGAGTATTTAAAATAAGTCAAAGCGTTATTTTTTTGTATAAAATATTTCATAAAAATATGTACCTCAATAATTGAGTATGAATTAGCACATTAGCAATATTATCGAATTAGCTAATTGATTTCAACTTCCTTCCACCTTTTCTTAAAATATTTAAATAAGAAAAAACATCCAATTATAAAAATGATGTAGTAAATAATATTTGTAATACTCGGCGTTGTTTCAAACAAACCATATTTAAGATAAATACCAAAAAAAATATTTATCATAAACCATAAGATTATTGAAGATGCAGTTTGCATGATCAGCACTAAAAAATTTCTTGTTTCTTCTTCCATTCCCATAGAGCGAATTTACTTAATTAAAAGCGCATTAATACCAAAGTGAAATATTAAATAGTCCAAAATCCCTCCTCAAAAATATAGCTATAAGCACATGTAGATTTCACGATAGTTTCATTTACAGTTTTTGCCTCT
>JAYSOC010000538.1:0-7228 GCA_043723285.1 Ferruginibacter sp.
GAAAACAGCGGAATCTGATTTCAGATTGCCAACTGAAGCTGAATGGGAGTATGCGGCAAGAGGTGGACGCTCACAGGCAGATTACCCTTGGGGAGGTTATTATTTAAGAAATAAAAAAGGATGTTTGTTAGCTAATTTTAAGCCTGGCCGTGGTAACTATCCTGAAGATGGGGGATTTTACACAGTACGGGCCGATGCATATTGGCCAAATGATTTTGGTTTATACAATATGGCTGGTAACGTTGCAGAGTGGACATCTTCTCTATATTATGAAGGGTCTTACAATTTCCAACATGATATGAACCCAGACGTTCGATGGAATGCAAAAAGCTCTGATCCTCCACGTATGAAACGTAAAGTTATTCGTGGTGGAAGCTGGAAAGATGTAGCTTATTTCTTACAAACTAGCACTCGTGCTTACGAATATCAAGATACAGCTAAGTCCTATGTTGGTTTCCGTTGTGTAATTGATCTTCCTCCTACCATTAAAAAAGGTAATAAATAGAAAATTTTATAAAATTATTTATTGAAACATCTTGGTGATTTCGTTATCTAAACGAAATCACCATACTATTCTCTAGTATTATTAATTCAAATATTAATCCTCAAATAAACTAAAACTCAAAACACATGTCAGTAAAAATTCCTTCAAAAATTAGTAAATGGGTAGACGTAGGTGTATCCTTTGGTGCGGCACTAGTAATCTGGGGTGCACTCAGAAAAATAACACATGCTGCTGACGCAGATAGGTGGTTATTCATTGGATTAACAACGGAAGCAATAATATTTGCTTTGTATGGTGTATTATATATGGTATTCCCGCCTGTAAAAGAAGAATTCGAGGGTGCTATGAAAATGGCTGTTGCAACGGGCAACCCTGCACTTAACAACATGGATAAAATGTTACAGGAAGCAGATATTACTCCAGCTAATCTTAAGAGATTAGGCGAAGGGTTTCAAAAATTAGGCACTAGTGTAGCAGGTATTTCTGATGTGAGCGATGTTGTGAAGTCAACATCTGATTTTTCGAAGAAAACACAAGAAGCTACGGTAGCTTTGGGTTCTATGAGCTCAGCATTTACAAGTAGCGCAGCTACAATGGGTTCATTTAGCAATGCAGCTGATAGTGCAAAAGGTTTTCATGAGCAAGTACAAGTACTTACAAAAAACCTTGGTTCATTAAATACAATATATGAGTTGGAGCTTAAAGAAAGCAACAATCACCTTAAAGCATTAAATGGTTTCTACGGTAAGATGGCTGAAGCTAGCAATGCTATGATGGGTAGCGTGGATGATGCACAAAAAGCAAAAGAGCAAATTGGCGCATTGGCTACCAACCTTGGCAAATTAAACGCTGTGTATGGCAACATGCTAGGCGCTATGCAAGGTAGGTAATCACCTATAGGTACTCGCTTGTGGCGAGTACAAAAGAACACGCCGCAGGCGTGTTCCCACAAACAATATTTAATAAAACCTATTAATACTATAAGTTATGGCTTTACCTAAAGAGCCCAGGCAAAAAATGATTAACATTATGTATTTAGTGCTCACAGCACTACTTGCACTAAATGTATCAGCAGAAATATTAAACGCTTTTAAAGTGGTTACCACGAGTTTAGACAACTCTAACGCCAATATTTCTAAAGCAAATGATGTACTATATAGATCGTTAGCAGAAAAAGCAGCAGACCCAAAAACAGCAGAAAAAGCTACTATTTGGAATGGTCATGCCGCAAAAGCTAAAAAATTGTCAGATGATTTTAGTACTTACATTGAAGGACTAAAGAAAGAATTAAAAATTGCTGCAGATTCCAAAATTGTTGATGGTAAAGAACAATTTAAGGAAGATAATTTAGAAGCTGCAACTCGTTTATTTGGTAAAGGAGAAGGCGGGAAAAACCGTGGTGAAGAATTAGAAAGAAAATTGAAAGAGTATAGAGCAGCAATGCTTGCCATTGACCCGGAAATTGGAAAAGAGTTTGAAACATCACTGTCTGTAGATGGTAAACCAGCAACGGGACAAGATGGTAAAATAAAACCTTTTACTGAAGCGTATTTTAATATGATTCCCACTTTGGCGGGTCTTACATTATTAAGTAAATTTCAAAATAATGTAAAAAACTCTGAAAATCAAGTAACAACTTATTGTCATAACAAAATTGGTCAAGTAGAAGTACATATGGATCAAGTGGGAGTATTGGTTGGACAAAGCTCTAGCTATGTTATGCCAGGACAAGAAATAACAGTTACTGCAGGTGTGGGTGCTTATAGCTCTGCAGCTAAACCATCCATTAATATTGGTGGAAGTTCTGTAGCGGTAGCAAATGGCCAAGGTTCATATAAAGTAACTGCAAACGGAGGTGGCGAACACAGCATACCAGTATCCGTAACATTTACTGATGAAAATGGTAAACCACAAACAAAAACTGAAACAGTGAAATATACAGTTGGTACACCAGGTGGTGCTGCTGTAATGTTAGACAAAATGAACGTGTTTTATATTGGAGTTGATAACCCTGTTACAATTGGTTCTTCTACAGGTTGGGAAAAAACAAGTGTTTCTATGAGTGGTGGTTCTATAAGCGGATCAAACGATAAAAGAACGGTTCGTGTAAGTTCAATAGGTAATGCAACGATATCGGTAACTGCAGATGGTAAATCTAGTCAGTTCCAATTTAGATGTAAAAGAATACCTGACCCTGTATTTAAAGTGGGTTCTGGTAAAGCTCGTGTACCTGCAGTTGAATTTAAAAACCAGCAATTTTGTAGAGCAGATTTGTTAAACTTTGATTTTGATTTAAGATATACTGTGGTGAGTGCAACCGTTTATTTTGGAGGAGCAGGTTTTCCGAATCCAGCAATTGGAAATATTACAGGTGGTAGTTTAGCAGCTGTATCAGCTTTAATGGCAAGATGTGGACCAGGTTCAAATATTGCTTTTACAAATATTAAAGTGCAGGGCCCAGATGGTGTTAGATCTATTGATGAAGCCGCAATAGCTTTATATTAAAACAAAAGAGTTAAAACTCAATATTATGAACAAGCAAATTATTAAGTATTTTTTTCTTTGTATTTTCCTTGTAGCTGTGGGCGACAATGCTATGGCGCAAAAGAAAAAAGCAGCGCCAAGAGCAGCAACAAAAAGAGCAGGTACAACTAAAAAGACAAAGAATAAAACAAAGACCAATATTAAAAATGGTAGTGCAAGTGCTGATGCAGTTTCTGCTCCGGCTGCAGATGGAGACACTTTGCCTATTAAAAAGGTGTTGAAATCTTTGCGTCCAGATGAATCTGTAAGCGGTGGTGATGCTATTAGAGATAGAATACCTTTGCCATATGAAGATTTACGTGCTGATGATGCGGTTTATCGTCATAAAATTTGGAGAGAAATAGATACTAGGGAGAAAATAAATTTACCCTTTAGATATTCTGCAGATCAGGATAACGGAAACCAGCGGTTTATTTCTATTTTGTTGAAAGCTATACAAGATAGTGCCGTAACTGTATTTAGTGCTGCAGATGATCGCTTTACTACACCAATGACTGTATCTGAAGTAGCAGGAGTTATTGCGGGTGCAGAAGTTGATGTTCCAATATACAATGAAAAAGGAGAACTTACTGGAACAAAAAAAATGAGAAATGAAATTAATCTTGATTCTATTTATAAATTCAGAATTAAAGAAGAAGTTTTATTTGATAAAGAAAGCTCTCGGTTATTTTTTAGAATACTCGGTATTGCACCAGTAAAAAGAGTAGTTACAGCTCAAGGGTTAGACTTTGGTGATGCTGAAGTTTTCTGGGTTTACTATCCAGATATGCGTGCTACATTTGCAAAGTACGAAGTGTATAATGGTAAAAACTTTGGCGCTCGTATGAGTTGGGAAGAGTTATTTGAAAGCCGTATGTTTTATGGTCGTATAATAAAAAGTACTATTGATAATCCTTACGATCAATACATCAAAAATTACAAAGGTTTGAATGAGAATCCTATTCTACAATTGCTAGAAGGTGAAAATATCAAAGAAAAAATATTTAACTACGAGCAAGATTTGTGGAGCTACTAATTAGACATAAGATATTAGACACAAGATAAAAGCCCTTCGAATTTCGGAGGGCTTTTACTTTAAGGAAGTTTTTAAGATTTTTAGTTTTGCTTTGCCAATCAACTTTTCAATATCTACATCATTAGCTTCTTTTATTTTTTTTACAGAACGAAATTCTTTCAGTAACAAATCTGCCGTTTGTTTTCCAATTCCTTTAATACCTTGTAGTTCGTTTTTAAAAGTGCCTTTGCTTCGTTTGTTTCTATGGTGGGTTATGCCAAAACGATGCACTTCATTTCTAATGCGTCGTATCAATTTTAAACTTTCACTATCCCATGGAAGCAACAACGATTCAGTATCTCCATCAAAAAATAATTCTTCTTTATTTTTGGCAAGGCCAACTAATGTTACTTTGCCACGCAGATTTAATTTATCTATACTTTCCATAGCAGAGCTCAATTGCCCTTTGCCACCATCAATTATAATTAGCTGTGGCAGTGTAGCGACTTCATCTGTAAGACGCTTGTAACGCCTATACACGATTTCAGCCATAGATGCAAAATCGTTTATGCCTTCTACGGTTTTAATATCAAAATGCCTGTAATCTGTTTTGCTTGGCTCGCCGTTTTTAAAACATACCATTGCTCCCACAGGATAGCTTCCTTGAAAATTAGAATTATCGAAACACTCAATTTGAATCGGCAATTCTTTTAAACTTAAATTTTCTTGCAATTGATATAATACTGCCATTTTTTGTTCAGCTGTTTTATCTTCTAAATGCAACATTTTTTTTGCACGCAATTCTGCTTTAAAATAATTTACATTTTTAAGAGAAAGATCTAGTAGCTTTTTTTTATCGCCAGCTTTTGGTATGGTAAGTATTATATCGGGCTCTATATATTCTATTTCAAAAGGAATAATTATTTCTTTAGCCTCGCTTTCAAAAACTTGTCGCAATTGTGATATGGCAAATGCCAATACTTCTGCTGCAGTTTCTTCCAATTTTTTTTCGAGCGTTATGGTTTTAGTTTTTATAATTGTGCCATTGTTTACCGCTAAATAATTTACATAAGCAAAATTGCCTTCTTCTAAAATCGTAAACACATCTACCGTGCCAGTTTTTGTATTTACAACAGTAGATTTAGATTCGTATGCTTGTAAGTGCGCTATCTTGTGCTGATAAATGGCAGCTTTTTCAAACTCCATTTCGGCAACATATTCTTTTATTTTATTTTTATAATTATCAATTACTGGTTTTAAATTCCCTTTTAATAAATCTTTTAATTGGCTTACGTCTTCATTGTAATCTTCGGCTGTTTGAAAACCCTGGCATGGGCCTTTGCAATTACCAAGATGATATTCTAAACAAACTTTAAATTTTTGTTTTTTAATATTGGCTTCGCTAAGGTTGAGTTTGCAAGTGCGTAGTAAAATATTTTGCTTAATAAAATTGAGCAAATCTCTCACATTTACAACCGATGTAAATGGGCCAAGATATGTGGAACCATCTTTTATTTTTCGTCTGGTAAAAAATACTCGTGGGAATGGTTCGTTTTTTATAACGATGTACGGATATGTTTTTCCATCTTTTAAATTAATATTATAAAACGGTTGGTTTTCTTTGATGAGGGTGTTTTCTAATAAAAATGCTTCTTGCTCCGAGTTTACAATCGTAAATTCTATTTTGCAAATGCGAGTTACCAACTCTGCCGTTTTAAAACTGCTTTTTGTTTTATTAAAATAACTGCTCACACGTTTACGCAAATGCTTGGCCTTGCCTACGTATATGAGTACATTGTTGGCATTGTAATACTTGTATATGCCAGGTAGTGTGGGTATGGAAGATGATATTTCAGAAAATTCTTTTTGGGTCATTTTAAGGGCATTTCAAATTTTCGAAAGAGGTGTCAGCTTTCATTAGAGATTTTCTATTATAAGGATTTTTTAAAAGCTAACACCTCTATTCAAAGCTCCAAGATATTTTTTCCTCTTTTTCTATGGTTGTTTTGCCAGCAACATTTTTTAGTGTAATAATTTTACACCATTTACCTGCTTGCCAAGTAAGTTGTAAAGTTTTATCTGAACTTTCTTTTTTTAATAGATAAATGCGTGTTACTTTATTAGTTTCAGGGTCAACGTAAACATCCCAGTGTGTAAAAGCAAAAGTATTTGTTTGTGCACTTTTTGGTTCGGCTGTAAATGTAAATGCATTCAATGTTTCGTCTTTAAAAACTTTTTGGTCAAAATCTTTTTTCAAATTTGCAGAATCAATAACTGGGGAAAGAAATGCAGCAAACACTTTTTCCAGTTCTTCCATTTTTAACCACGATGAATCTGTTTTGCTAGCAATAGTAATTTTTCTTACTGGCGTAACTCCTCCATTTTTTATACCCAATATTTCGCCTTTTAAATAAGATGTTACAGGAAAAAAATTGGTAGCCGAATCGCCAAGGGTAGATACCGACTGTGGAATTGGCTCTGTGCTGATTGTATTATTGCAACCGTTGTTATTACAAGCTGCTAATAATAAAACACTAAAAAAAATCGATAACATTTTCATATCATCAAAATTAGGCCTAATAACTTTTTTATGGAAAAATAGTTTTGAAATAGATATGTTAAATTCATCCTACGGATGCCAACTTTATAAAAGTTGGCATCCGTAAGATGAAAAATGATTAACGTATTTACAAAGTTTATTAGAAGTTAGTAGTAAGCCCAACTTTTACACCAACGTTATATAATTTTTCGTTGTAGTTGTATGTTTTTTTGAAAGAAGATAATACTTGGTATCTAAACTGCGGGCCAACATTTAGCGTAATGCCAGCTGAAGGTTTGAAACTTACAAAAGTTTCTATAGCGGTATTCAAATTCCATCTGCGAAGCAAACTGTTTTCAGTAATATAATTTTTTGCATCAGATGAAAGAACAAATGCACTGCCACTCAAAATATATGTTGGTTGAGCAGTAGCACCTATATACCATTTCAATTTTTCGTTGCCTGCTACTTTAATATCCAACCCAATTGGTACAACAACTTGCCAAGTAGTTTTATTTAAATTGGTGCCCCCGTCTTCTGTAGAGTATAAAGAAGATCTCGTTGTATTTTGTATCCCAGTAGCTGCAAGCGATGTTTGAGTTGGGTGTAAAAGCTCGGTGGCTTTAGAAATATAATTTGTATAGTT
>JAYSOC010000539.1:0-2904 GCA_043723285.1 Ferruginibacter sp.
CTTAAATTTTTTAATTGCTCCTCATTTTTTGTAGTATTTTTTGCAATTACTTGTTCACATGGCTTCAACAATAAGTCGAATGAAAAAGTGGTGCCTTCGTTTATTTTTGTTTTTATTTTTATATCGCTACCATATAAAGCTACTAGTTTTTTTACTATTGCAAGACCAAGGCCAGTACCCACATGTTTTTTAGAGAGAAATAATTTTGGCTGAGAAAAAGAATCGAAAATTTCTGACAAAAAATCTTCTGGGATACCAATACCAGTATCAATTACTTTAAAGGTTAATCGATCTCCTTCTTCAATTGTAGTCATTTTTTCTACAACTAAATGCACACTTCCTTTATCAGTAAATTTAATAGCGTTGCCAATAAGGTTGTTTAGTATTTGAGTTAGTTTTATTTCGTCTAATTGATAAGAGTCTTCAATATTTTTATCTGTAATTAAATCTATTTGCAATCCCTTTTCTTTAGCTAAATTTTCGTAAGTATTGATTATATTTTCCAATAACTTTTTCAAATTTGTAGGACGGTATTCCAGTTCCATTTTACCAGCTTCTAGTTTGCTAAAATCTAGTACATCATTTATCAATAGCATTAAGTTATTAGAAGAAAATTGTAGAGCTTCTAATAACTGCTGATCTTCAGGATCGGCTCTTTCTTTTAATAGTTTAGGAATGGTGATAACAGCATTTAGCGGAGTTCTTATCTCATGACTCATATTAGACAGAAAATCTTGCCTTACTTTTACTGCCGTTTCGGCCTTGTTGTTTTTTTCTATTAGCTCAAGCCGCTCCAATGCTACTTTATCCTCCAATGCTTTTGCCTGCATAATTTGAATCATATTGTAGCTGTTCACAATTTGGTGTGTATGGTCTTGCACATGGGCACCTAAGTCTTCGTGGTATTGTTCCAAAAAGTACATGGCTTCGTTGCTGTTGTTTTGTCTTTTTAAAATATGGTACAATGAGTTGCAAGATGCAGTTCTAACCATGCGTATATTATGTACTTCGCTCCAGTGAAATGCTTTTAAAAAATATTCTTTTGCTTTTTCGTATTGCCTTTGCTCTTCAAATAAAACGCCCATTTTTTGATAAGCTAAACCTAACCCAAGTTTTTCCCCCATTTCTACATGAATATTTATAGAGGAAGTAAAATCAATTTCTGCAAGGTTATAATTTTTTGTTTTGGTATAAATTTTTCCACGTCCATAATAGGCAAATGCAAGCCCACGAGTATCGCCTGTTTGTTGCTTAATGGAAATAGATTTTTCAATTAGCGACATGGCTTTATCAATATTACCTTTGTTAAGGTACAAGCCCGACAGGGGATTGTAAGCATTTGTCTTCATGTTTTCATCGCCAATTACTTTAGCTGCTTCAATGGCTAATTCGTATGATTGTATGGAGTTTTCTTCATCACCAAAATATTCGTAAATGGTACCTAAGGCTTTGTAAGATTTGGTAAGGTGTAAATTATCGTTGTATTTTCTAAAAATAGAAATACATTCTACTAAATATTTTAATCCCAATTGCAGGTTATCGGTTTTATAATAAACACTCGCCAAAGTAAACTTAGCTTCGGCTAATCCTTTTTCATCATTAAGTGCTTCATATAAAATTATTGCTTCGTTGGCTATTGGAAAAGCCTCGTTGTATTGGCCATTTATCATTAAATAAAGGGATAATTTAGATTTACTTTTTGCTACAAAACGCTCCATAGCATTTTCGGTACTAAGTTCTAAAGCTTCTTTTGCAATAGCAATACTTTCTCTTGGCGAATTTATTCTTATGGTGTCTGCTCTTTTCAAAAGCGAACGAATATGAATTTCAATTTCACTTGGGGGAGCTATAATTATATTCATGGATAGTTTGATAAGGATTTAGGGCAATTTAAGAAAGTCAATTTATAAAAAAAAGTAATACAGAATTAATATGACAAAATTTTGACAGAAAGTATATTTCAAACGTTTGAAATAGCAAAAGCTTAAAAATAATTTCAGTGGATACTTTTTTAAATAATTTTTTGTAAAAGTATATTTCTGTATTTAAACATCTATGAGTGTAAAGTAAATTAAAATATTGCGCTTGTATTTTATACGATGATTAATAAAAATTCAATTGAAAATTTATTTAAACAATCTAATAACTCAATTACTTTTTTTTATTGTAGGCAACTCTTTTTTGACTCTTTGCGTTACTATTATTTAATGGATTAAAAAAGCATTTTAATTAATCAACTCAAATCATCACTATTATGAAATTTATTTATTTAAAAACAAGCCTAGTTATGGCAGCATCTCTACTCATTTTTTCTTGCGATAAAAATACGCCGGAACCGCCACCTTTGAGAACTACAGTTGAACTTACAGCTGCACTAAATGGTGCCAATGAAGTGCCGGCAAATACATCTGTGGCTACTGGTACTGCTACTGCATCTTATGATAAGTCAAGCAAAGTACTTACACTTACTGTGTCTTACTCAGGTGTGGCAGCTAACAATATGCATATACACAAAGGTTCTGCAGGTATAGCTGGAAACGTTATTTTCCCATTGGGAGCTAGACCATATTCATCCCCTGCGACTTATACAATACCTCCTCTTACCCTTGGGCAAGAAGATAGCTTAATGAATAAATTATATTATGTAAATATTCATTCCGTAGCTTTTCCTGCAGGAGAAATAAGAGGGCAATTAGTTGTAACCCCATAATTTTTTATAAAACAATTCCTTTTATGTAAACCGCATGCTTTAATAATGGGGAAGCAGTTGAGAATGTACCGTTCAATTATTTTGAACGGTATTTTTATGTGCGCCATGCATGCCATTGTTCTTTAAAGTTAAAGTCTTGAGCAGGCCATCTAACGGGAACTGTTAATCCAAAGTAAGGGTGTTAGCCGTGAGGT
>JAYSOC010000540.1:0-2893 GCA_043723285.1 Ferruginibacter sp.
GCCACCTTTAAGGGTATCAATGATACGGATGAACACATCTTGAAACAAATCTTCGGCAAGGTATCTGTCTTTTACCAACAAATAAATTGAAGTAAAAATTTTGTCTTTGTAACGAGTAACCAAAGGAGACAATGCATTTGCATCACCATCCATGTACATTTTAATAATTTCTTGGTCTGTCATTTCAATTTGTGCAGTCATCTTGTGTAGGTTTTTGTTTTTTTTAGATATTGTGCTTTTCTCTTTTGACCGAGTTAAAAAGTTTTTGTTTTCTAATAAGGAGAACTGTGTACTTATTAACTCGATTATTGAAACACAAAAATATATTGCTTTATTTATTTATTGTGTTTTTCAACTACTATTCGTTTGTAGGATTTTTACGATAGAAGAATTTCTACAAGATGTAATAAAAACAATTGCTCGTCTGTAATGCATATAGGGTAAGGGTTGTAAGTAATCTTTGCAAATAAAACTTTTAATAAAATATTTTTTTTGAAAATGTATTTGCTATTTTATGACTGTTTAATTACAAAAAAAATCCCTGTTCAAAATTTGAACAGGGATTTTATAATCAACAATCAATAAATATTATAAAGCAATTTGTTTTTCGGTCATCATTTTGCGAAGGTTTAATAAACCATAACGCATTCTGCCAAGGGCAGTATTGATGCTACAATTTGTTAGTTGTGCAATTTCTTTGAAACTTAAATCTGCATAATGACGTAGAATTAGCACTTCTCTTTGGTCTTCTGGCAATAAGTCCACCATACGACGAACTTTATCAGAAGTTTGATTGTTCATAATACGATTATCAACGCTTTCTTCCGAAAAATTAAGCACTTCAAAAATATCTCTATCATCGCTTGTTTTGATGGTAGGGTTTCTTTTTATTTTTCTGAAATGATCTACACTAATGTTGTGTGCAATGCGCATAGCCCATGGTAGAAATTTTCCTTCGTCGGTATAACGACCACTTCTAAGTGTGTCTATTATACGAATAAATACATCTTGAAAAAGATCTTCGGCAAGGTACTTGTCTTTTACTAGCAAATAAATAGAAGTGAAAATTTTGTCTTTGTAACGAGCTACTAATATAGAGAGTGCATTAGCATCTCCTGCAATGTAATCGCTTACAATTTGTTGGTCGGTCAGTTGGATTTGGTTGTTCATCATTTTTAGGTTTTTGATGTTGGATATTGTTTATTTACCAAGCTGAGAAAAAACCTTTTTGATTTCTAGTAAGGAGAATCGTGTGGTTAATCATCATCTGATATTGGAATACAAATCTAAATTCGTTTTTTAAATTATTGTGTCTGTTTAATTACCATTTGTTTGTAGAATTTATTCGATAGAAAAACTACGTATAAAAAAACACGTATTTTTACGTTTCTAATAATCTTACTTCATCTACAATTTGAAAGACGATAAGTTGTTTACAAAGGTTGCAGTAACTTCGAAAAAATTATGCTAAAAACTTCTTTACAAAAAAGCGCTAAGGCCTATAAAGCTGATACTGATATTCTCATACAAGGCGCAAGGGTACATAACTTAAAAAATGTAACGGTAAAAATACCACGCAATAAATTAGTTGTTGTAACTGGTGTTTCGGGCTCGGGTAAATCGTCGCTGACTATAGATACATTGTTTGCAGAAGGGCAAAGAAGATATGCAGAAAGCTTAAGCGCTTATGCTAGGCAGTTTATGCAGCGTATGAATAAGCCTGATGTAGATTTTATAAAAGGGTTGTGTCCTGCCATTGCTATTGAACAAAAAGTTATTACTCGTACGCCTCGCAGCACAGTTGGTAGTATGACAGAAATTTATGATTACTTAAGATTATTATTTGCACGTACTGGAAAAACAATTTCGCCAGTAAGTGGTAGGGAAGTAAAAAAAGATGATGTGCAGGATGTAATAGCTGCTATTAACAAAACAAAAGAAGGCGATAAGATAATGTTGCTAGCAACTTTTAAAAGCCATGCCAATAGAGATGAAAAAGAAGAACTAAATATTTTGTTGCAAAAAGGATTTTCTAGGTTGTATATAAATAATGAGATTGTAAACATTGAAGACTTGTTGGAAGAGAAACAAAACAAGAAAACAAAGAAGGAAATTTTTATATTAATAGATAGATTACTAAAAAAAGAATTTGATGAAGATGATTTGCACAGAATAGCCGATAGTACTGGCACGGCTTTTTATGAAGGTGAAGGAACCATGTTTGTACAAATAAATGAAAAAGCGCCATTAAAGTTTAGTAATAAATTTGAATTGGATGGAATTGTGTTTGAAGAGCCTGTGCCTAATTTATTTTCGTTTAATAATCCTTTTGGTGCATGCCCTGTGTGCGAAGGTTTTTCTCAAATACTTGGGTTAGATAAAGATTTGATTATTCCTGATAAAAGATTGAGTGTATATGAAGGGGCGGTGGCTTGTTGGAAAGGAGAAAAATTAAGCTCGTGGAAAGATGCGTTTGTAAAAGCGGCAAAGCAGTTTGATTTTCCTGTACATAAACCAATAATGGATTTGACCGATGCGCAATTGAAAGATTTGTGGGAAGGCAATAAGTATGTAGATGGGATCAATGCATTTTTTAAAGAAGTAGAACAAAATTTATACAAAGTACAATACAGGGTGTTGCAAAGTAGGTTTAGAGGAAGAACAGCTTGCACAGAATGTGGTGGATATCGTTTGCGCAAAGAAGCCTTGTACGTGCAGGTATCGGGTAAGCACATTGGGCAGTTGTGTGAGTTGCCCGTAAAAGATTTACAAACATGGTTTGAAAAACTAAAACTATCTGCGTATGATGAACAAGTAGCTAAAAGAATTTTAATAGAAGTAAAACATCGTTTAAAGACTTTGATAGATGTAGGGCTTGGTTATCTTACTTTAA
>JAYSOC010000541.1:0-2893 GCA_043723285.1 Ferruginibacter sp.
ATCGTGGCGATCGTGATATCAGCCTCGGCATTCACGTGGTTATCGATCATCTCGGCAAAGTCCATCTGGTAAAGTTGGTCGCCGCTGAGGATGAGGATATATTCAAAATCATTTTTCTCAATATGCTTTAAAGATTGGCGCACCGCATCAGCCGTGCCTTGAAACCACCCAAGACTATCCGGTGTTTGCTCAGCAGCTAAAATATCTACAAAGCCATTGCTAAAACCACTAAACTGATAGGTATTTTTTATATGCTTGTTTAACGATGCAGAATTGTACTGTGTAAGTACAAACATTCTATTGATATTACTATTTATACAATTAGAAATGGGAATATCCACCAATCGATATTTCCCTGCAATAGGCACGGCAGGCTTACTTCTTGTGGCGGTAAGTGGATATAATCTACTACCTGCACCACCTCCCAAAATCACAGCTACTACTTCTTTAGTTTTCATACATTTATTTTTTTGCTTCGTTATAAAGATTAAGGTATTGCTGAGCACTAACTGTCCAGCTATTATCAATTTCCATCATTGTTTTTCTTATTTGTTTCATCTTCTTTTTATCGGCATATAATTCAATAGCACGTTGTATAGAAATATCAATGTCCGAAAGTGATGCATGGTTGCAACATAAGCCATAACCATTTTCTTCATCAATATCTTTTACCGTATCTCTCAAACCTCCAGTGCGCCTCACCATTGGTACGGTACCATATCGCATAGCATACAATTGGTTTAAGCCACAAGGCTCAACCCTACTCGGCATCAATAAAAAATCTGCACCAGCATACATAAGGTGGCTTAGTTTTTCGTTATACGAAATTTGTGTATTATAATAACCAACAAAATTATTTTGCATATTCGTTAAAGCATTTTCTACGCCCGAATCGCCACTACCCAATATTAAAAAGTTTAATTTACTTGGGTAGTTTGTTAATGCATTATTAATAGCATCGGGCAAAAGATCAGCCGCTTTTTCGCCAACTAATCTTCCTATGAAAACAATTAATGGTAATGCAATATCTAAATTAAAATCCTTGCAAAGTTTTTTTTTGTTTAGTGCTTTTCCATCATCAGCATCTTTTACGCCATAATTATCTAGTATGTAAGTATCTTTTTCAGGATTCCAAACTTTGTAATCAATACCATTAATAATCCCACTACACTTTGCATACTCAGTGCGAAATAATTGTTCCAAACCATTGGCATCATCCATCAACTCTTGCATATAACCAGGGCTTACTGTATTTACCTTGTCGGCCATTTTTATACCACATGCCAATGGGTTTACGGTGTTGCTCCAATCAAGCATGCCCCAGCGCCATGTATTCCATGCAGGCAAATACACTGCTTTATCCCAACCCATCCAACCTTGGTATTGCGCATTGTGTATGGTAAGTACGGTAGCAATATTTTTTAGTTTTCCATAACCATAACATTCACGCATCATAAAAGGAATAAGTGCAGCTTGGTGATCGTGTACATGCACAATATCTGGCTGGTGCTCCCATTTATTTATCCATTCTAGCACGGCTATTTGAAACGCTGTAAACCGCTCTGTATCGTCATCGTAGCCATATACTTTTTCTCTATCGAGCAATCCATTTATGTCCACACAGTATAAATCAAAACCAAGTTTATTCGTTTTTTCTTTGATAACGGTGAAATCAAAATTCATATTTCCCATAGAAAAATTTCCCTTGTGTACCACATCCCATTCATTATCGTACAAAAATTTTGTACGATACATTGGCATTACAACTTTTGCGGTATGTCCTTGCTTTTGTTGGTATTTTGGCAAAGCGCCTACTACATCTGCAAGCCCACCAACTTTTGCCATTGGGTAGCACTCTGCACTTACGTGAATTATTTCCATTACTAGCTATATAATTTACTATGAATTTATGAAGTATATTTTGAAACGAAAAACTTATTCATAAAAAAATAATAATTACTTAATTTAACACAGATATAGATTTGTGTTAAATTATTATATTTCTTTCAAAATACTAGAAACAGCATGTATTTTTGTGGCTTAAACTTATTAAACATGAAATTAATTTTCCTTTCATTTTCTTTGATGCTTTCTGCAGTTGCCATAGCGCAACCTAAAATTATAAAACAAGCCATTATAACAACTAGCACAAATATTATTGCGCCAGAAGATGATGATGTGTCGCAAATACAACCCCAAGGCGAAGGGCGTGGTGGTGGATTTAACTTTCGTAACATGCTAGATGGTGAAATAAAAAGTACAACTTATATAAAAGATAATTTGGTAAAAACAAATTTTAAATCGGAATCTGCCAAAGGAACAATTTATAGAGATAATGCTGCAAAAGTAACTACTACCGTTACAGAAATGATGGGCAATAAAACTGGTGTAAAATCTACAGACAATGACCAAGAAGAAATGAAAAAGAAAATGGATAGCATGAGAGCAGAGAGAGCAAAAACAGATACCAATATGAAACAAAGAACTCGTGCTGCAAATTTTCAACAGACGATTGCTTATACAGAAGAAACAAAAAAAATAGCTGGTTACAATTGTAAAAAAGCATACATTATTACCGATAAATTATTAAAAAAAGATTCTTTGGCCGTATGGTTTACGCCAGATGTAAAGTTTCCGAATTTAGCATCTACAGGTGGCACAAGCAGCCTTGGTATGATGGCTACTTTTTTTGGTGGCACTCCAAGTTTTGATAAGATAGAGGGTTTTGTAATGATGTACGAAACAAAATTGCCTCGTGGCAGAGTAATGGAAGTAAAGGTTACTAAAATAGAAATAGACAAAGAAATAGCCGCTAAAGAATTTGAGATACCAAAAGATATAGAAATAAAAAGCATGAAAGATATGCAAGGCTCGGGTGGTGGAATGAGAATGA
>JAYSOC010000542.1:0-2891 GCA_043723285.1 Ferruginibacter sp.
GCAGGCCATATTTTTCGCAGCGAAGCTGCGGAAAACTTTTTCTTGTATGTCATTTGCAAAGAGCTTAAAAAACTTTTTTATGAGTGCCTCAGGCTGACATCGTAATAATTTGAAAGTAAGTAGGTGTTAATATATTTCAGGTTGTCACTTAAATAAACAAACCATAAAAATGAAAATTGCAGTTACAATAGCAAGAATACTTACGGGGTCATTATTTATTTTTTCGGGATTGGTAAAAGCCATAGACCCTAAAGGATTAGCTTATAAAATGCAAGAGTTTTTTGAAGCATGGAGCAATAGCGGTTTTTTGCCAAGCCTTATGAAAGCATTTGATGAATATGCACTAGCTTTTTCCATTATTATGATAACGCTAGAAGTATTTGTGGGCGTAGCTTTGCTATTGGGTTGGCAAAAGAAATTTACCACTTGGATATTATTGCTGCTGATGTTGTTTTTTACATTTCTTACTTCGTATGTTTTATTTAGTGGTAAAATTCGTGCTTGTGGTTGCTTTGGCGATTGTATTCCGCTTACACCAATACAAACATTTACAAAAGATATTGTTTTATTGATCTTGGTTATTTTTATTTTATTTAACCTAAAATATATTACGCCAATTGCAAAACCATTTATCAATACTTCTATGGTTTTTAATGCAACTGTACTTACATTATTTTTGCAATGGTATGTACTTAGAAATTTACCTCTGGCGGATTGTTTGCCTTACAAACCTGGCAATAATATTTTGGAATTGCGTAAAGTTCCAGCCAATGCTATTCAAGATAAATACGAGTATAGTTTTATTTATGAAAAAGATGGAGTACAAAAAGAATTTAAATCATCTGCCGATAGCACATGGAAATTTATTGACAGAAAACAAACGCTTATTGAAAAAGGTAGCAACAATATTCCTATCATAAACGATTTTTCTTTGAGTACAGAAGCTGGCAACGATAGTACAGAAGCCATTCTTAACACAGCTGGAGAGTATTATTTATTGTATATAAAAGATTTGGATGGATATCCAAAAAATTGGGATGGTGATGCAATGATATTGAGTAAACTACATGCAGAAAATAAAAAAGTATTTGTAGTTACCTCTCAAATAGAAAAGATAAAACAACATTTTAGTACATTAAGGGGTATGGAATCGGTTTTACCAACTTTGCAATTTCTAAGTTGTGATGCAGTTGTACTTAAAACAGTATCAAGGGTAAACCCAACATTATATTTAATGAATGGCCCAGTTGTACAACAAAAATGGAGTTGGACGGCGTTTAAAACTATTTTATAGTTTTATCCCACAGGGAAGTCAAGCTTTAAAAGCTTGACTTCCCTAATTAAATGTCTTTTATTCGTGTTGATTCGTGCCATTGGTGGCGATAAATTTCACGAAGTGAATTAAAAAAATATAGCATAATAAACCATAATTTTTAGCCCTTGAACGCACTCTTAAAAAAAAGCCTCATATCATTAACAGTGTTGCCAGGCGTGGTAGCACTTGTGTTTGTTATGTTTCAGGGTTTTGGAGATCCTGCAAGGCTTATTGTAGGGCAAACTGGCGATAAAAAAACAATGGACAATATTCGCAAAGATTTGTACCTAGACCAACCAAAATGGAAACAATTTTTATTGTATGCCAATGATATTTCTCCCATAGCATTTCATAGCACTTCGGATATAAAAAAGAAAGAGTTGAAAGGTTTTTTTATTGGTGGCGAAAATAAGTTTGCCAAAAAAGTGCCTTATCTCCGCAAAAGTTATCAAACAAAAAAGGCTACCACTACAGTATTAATGGAAGCATTACCTGCTACAATTATACTTGCACTTACTGCCATGATATTTGCATGTATTGTTGGCATTTTTTTAGGCGTACTAGCTGCTGTAAAAAAAGACACTTGGATAGATACAACAGCCATTGTAGGAAGTATAGCAGGCATATCTGCACCATCTTTTTTTATTGCCATCATTATGGCTTACGTGTTTGGTTATTTGTTGCATCCATACACTGGTTTAAACATTACTGGTAGTTTATTTGAAATAGATGAAGTAACTGGCGAAAGATACTTGGTACTCAAAAACCTTATTCTACCTGCGTTTACTTTAGGCATTAGACCCATGGCTGTTATTGCGCAGCTTACCCGAAGCTCTATGCTCGATGTATTGCAGCAAGATTTTATTCGTACCGCATATGCAAAAGGGTTGTCAAAAAACACCGTCATTTTTAAGCATGCCTTACGCAATGCATTAAACCCTGTTGTAACAGCCATCACAGGTTGGTTTGCAGAATTATTGGCTGGTGCATTTTTTGTAGAATATATTTTTGGCTGGAAGGGCCTTGGAAAAATAACCGTAAATGCATTAGAAAAATTAGATTATCCAGTTGTAATGGGTTCGGTTTTGTTAAGCGCCATTATTTTTATTTTCATTAATATATTGGCTGATTTTATTTATACTGTTGTTGATCCGAGGGTAAGGTCTTAAAAGCGATGGCATCTTTTAAAAAGATGTCATCTCTAACTGTAGTGAAAATCCTGCCGATAAAAAGTATTTCATAATCTATTACATAATCTAATGCATAATAAAAGATGAAAAATGGTATGCAGATGAAGAGAGTGACACAACGATGTTGACCATTGCTGCTTCTTTGCTCGGACAATAAAAATACTTATCAATGAACAATAAAACAATATAGCCATTCGGTTGGCGAGTACAATAATTTATGGTTCTTTTCTACGTTGGGGTTTCATACAAAGTTTATAATACATTGTAGTAAATGCTGCGAAAACCCTGTCGAAACAAATTGAATTATATCTCATCCAACACAACTAGAAGCGCATAAATTACCCCAGGCAACCAAAATAATAGTGTGAGCAAAAGCGAAATCCAAA
>JAYSOC010000543.1:0-2879 GCA_043723285.1 Ferruginibacter sp.
GTTTTCATTTACTGTTACTGGTGCATTTAAAACTTGTTGTATTCTTTCTATTGCAGCAGTGCCTCTTTGTAAATTGCTGAATGCACCAGATATACTTTTTGCTGGGTCAATAATGTTGAAGAACAAAGCCATGTATGCTAAAAACATGGCACCGTCTAAATGTATTTTTGGGTCGTGCCCCAAAACTTTTTGCCCACCATACCAAAGTATTGCTGTAAACATTGTTACGCCAAGCACTTCGCTCATTGGGCTTGCAAGGCTTTGTCTGTAGCCAATTTTATTATTCATTTTTAAAAGAAAAAAACTATTGTCCGAAAATTTTTTACGAATTGTTTTCTCTACATTAAATGCTTTTATAACACGCAACCCTCCAAGTGTTTCATCTAATATTGAAATGGATTCGCCACTTTTTTGCGCCACAATACCAGATGGTCTTTTGAGCGTACGGCCAAGGCGTCCAATAAAAAATCCCATTATAGGTATAAAAAATAAAATGATAATAGTAAGCTCTGCATTAATGGTAAAAAGTACAATAAGGTTAATAATAATTTGCAAAGGATCTTTTACCCATCCTTCTAACGCACCAAGTACCGAACCTTCTACTTGTCCTACATCCCCTGTCATACGTTGCATTAAATCTCCTTTTCGTTGCTCTGTAAAATAACCAATAGGCAAACTCAATACTTTATTAAAAATATCTATTCTAAAACGTGTGGATACTTTATTTTTTACAGGCATTAATGAACGAGATGCTAGGTATAAAAATAAATTTTTTAAAACAATACTTACAATAATAAGTAAACATACCATGGCAAGTGTGTGCATTTGATTACCACCATTTACAAGTTCGCCTACTCTTTCTTTTAACCAGCCAAATGGCGAAAAGCCAGTAGATTTTACAACCGGAGTAACTGCATTGTCCTTATCAAACAACACTTGCAAAAAAGGAAACAACATACCCAACGAAGCCACTCCAAAAATGATAGATAAAAGCGTACAAATGACATAAGAGGTTATAGCAAGTTTATAATCTTTTAAGTATGCAAAAACCAGAGAATATTTTTTCATGTATTAATTTCTATTGTAATTTTTGTTACATGTAATTCGCCAAGAAAAATCATTGTTGGTAACAAAATTATTGAGATGGCTCATTTCATTGTATAAATAATGTGCTATAAAGCGCAAAGTAACTAATTTTACAGTTATTAAAAGTGTAATAATATGTTAGAAGGTAAAAGACAAAAACAAGTGGCTGCGGTATTAGAGAAAGATTTAAATGAAATTTTTCAACGCAAAGGGTTATCGATGATGGATGGAGGCATGGTCTCTATAGCTTCGGTAAAAATTACGCCCGATCTTTTTGATGCTCGCATTTACCTCAGTTTTTTTAAAATAAAAGATGCAGTAGCTACTTTAAATAAAATACAAGAACAAGCTTGGGAAATAAAAAAAGAATTAACAGCAAGGGTTCGCCATCAATTACGTAGCATGCCACAACTTACTTTTTATATAGATGATACGTTGGACTATGTAGATAAAATGGAAGTGCTTTTTAAAGAAATAAAAAATCGACCGCCAATTTCTCCGCCAAAGCCAGCAGAAAATTCTGATAAACAGAATGAAGATTGATTCAACAAAACCTTGAACCTTCAAATTTAAACCTTCAACTTTATAACCAGTGTATTTAGCATTTGCGTGGAGATATTTTAGGGCAAAAAAATCGGCCAATGCCATCAATATTATTGCGTGGGTAACAACTGCTGTAATTGCATTTGCTACGTGTTGCCAAATATTAGTACTAAGTGTTTTTAATGGTTTCGAAGATTTAGTAAAATCGCTCTACTCTTCTTTTTACAACGATGTAAGAATTACACCTGCAGAAGGAAAAACATTTACACTCACGCCTACACAAATAAATGCCATCAATAAACAAACATTTTTAAGCGGCATTTCTCTAATGGCAGAAGACAATGCTTTGCTTAAAAATGAAGAATCGCAAAAGGTAGTTTCATTAAAAGGTGTAGATGAAAATTATAAAAACATTAGCGGTGTTGCAGCTAAAATAAGCTCCGGCAATTTTGATATTGGCAGTGTTGATACCCCAAAATTAGTAGTAGGCTACGGTGTACAAAATGCCACATACATTAATGTTAGCGAAGCGCTTCCTGCCTCAAACGTAACCATTATTTTGCCGAAAAAAACATTGAGTAAAAACGCCGAAGATGCCATGAGCGAGGGCAATACAATGGCAACGGGTGTGTTTTCAATACAACAAGAAATAGATGATAAATATGCTATTACCAATATTAATTTTGTAAAGCAACAAATGGGTTTTGATGCAGATGAATATAGTGCAGTAGAAATAAAATTAAACCCAAAAGCAGATATTGATGTTGCAAAAAGTGAATTGCAAAAATTACTCGGCAGCAAACTAAAAGTGCAAACACGTTACGAACAAAATGCAAATTTATACAGCACCATGCGTTTAGAAAAATGGGCGGTGTATGCCATACTCACACTCATACTTATCATTGCAGCATTTAACATGGTAAGTGCACTTACCATGCTGGTGTTAGAAAAACAAAAAGACATTAGCATACTTCGTAGCATGGGTACAACTAAAGTGGGTATTCAAAAAATATTTTTAACAGAAGGTTTACTGCTCGGTTTTATTGGTGCTGCAAGTGGCATTTTTTTAGCAGTAATTATTTGTCTTTTGCAAATAAAATTTCATTTAATAAAAATAAATGGCGGTAGCTTTTTAATAGATTATTTCCCTGTAAAAATGATTGGCACCGATTTTTTAATGGTTGCCGCCACGGCACTTTGTATTGCATTTTTGGCGGCTTGGTTTCCTGCAAGAAAAGCAGCTAAAAGTG
>JAYSOC010000544.1:0-7144 GCA_043723285.1 Ferruginibacter sp.
CTTTAAAAGCTTTTATTCATCATTGTTTCAGAAGATTGATATTTGTATTGCCAAAACTTCTATTAAATAATTTTTCTATTTTTTTTTGCAATTAAAAAAAATGCGGCTCCGCTTATCCACAGACTCAATAAAATTGTGTATAAAATAATTGATCAAAAATTTTCTTATTGTAAAAAATAATTTTAATATTGTATAGGGATTTACTATCCCTGTACTTACTAACCCATCTATATAAAAAAACCCGACTACAAAAAATGTCGGGTTTTTTGTTTTATATACTTTCTAAAAAAGAATTTGATTGCTCTTTTTTACACAATTTATTTTCTTCTGTAATAAATTTTTTGTGCAACAATAAAAGTTATCTTGCAAGCAAATAATTATAGTATGCTACGATCTATGACTGGCTTTGGAAGAGCAGAACAAACACAAGGCGAAAAAACTTTTTTGATAGAAGTAAAAGCTTTGAACGGGAAACAATTTGAATTGCAACTAAAATTGCCACCACTTTTAAAACCATACGAGTTTGAAATAAGAAATATTTTGCAAGAAAATCTTATACGTGGCACCATAGATTGTTATGTAAATATTAAACAAAATGGAACTGCAAAACCAGTAGTAATAAATACCGATCTTATAAAAGCATATTATGCGCAAATAAAAACATTGGCGCAAGAGTTAGATATTGATACCAATGCGGTACTAAGTTCTTTGCTTCGTTTGCCAGAAGTAGTAACACCCTCTAACGATATGCTAAGTGAAAAAGAATTTGAGCAATTTTCTCAAGTGCTTTTGCAAGCCTTAAAAGATTTAAACAATCATAGAACAGACGAAGGAAAATCTTTAGAAAAAGATTTATTGCAACGCATAGCAAATATTAAAAAAGAAGAAGAAAATATTTTGGCACTTGTGCCCAATAGGCAGAAAAAAATACGAGATGAAATAAATACTTTGTTAGAAGAAAATGTGGGCAAAGAAAATATTGATAATAATAGAATGGAACAAGAACTTATTTACTATATGGAAAAAATTGATATTCATGAAGAACAAATAAGACTAAGGCAGCACTGCGAATATTTTGCAGAAATATTAAACAACAATGAAGATGGTAAAGGCAAAAAACTATCTTTTCTTTTGCAAGAAATAGGAAGAGAAATAAATACCACTGGTAGCAAAGCTTATGATGCAGGCATACAAAAATGCGTAGTAACGATGAAAGACGAATTGGAAAAAGCAAAAGAACAAATACTGAATGTTTTATAATTGATACAAAAATATTTAAAACAGAAAAGTATATAAAGTAAAAAAGATGGATAGTTTTACAAAAACATTGTGGATGAGATTAGGATTTGTTTTTTTAATATCGGTGTGTTTTCTAAATGCATGTACACAAATAGAACTGTTTGAAAAAAATACGCCGATACCAAATTTAAAATGGCTAAATAATTTTAATGCAACTGGTACATTTAATATTACTGATACCACTTCGCTGTATAATATATTTGTAGTGCTTAGGCATACAGATGCATACCAGTATAATAACATTTGGCTCAATGTTGCATTACAAGCAGCAAGCGATAGCGTAAATATGCAAAAAGTAAATCTATCCTTAGGGTCGGATTCACAAGGTTGGGAAGGCACAGGTATGAACGATATTTGGGAACTAAGAAAATTAATAGCAAAACAAGTACCCTTAAAAAAAGGCGATTATAACTTTAGTATTGGCCAAATAATGAGGGATAATCCACTACAACATATTATGAGCGTGGGCTTAAGGTTGGAAAAAGCAAGACAATAGCAACTTGTTAAATCTGTTAAATTATGCCATATTAATACATTTAGAAACTTAATTAGTAAAAACATTTCTGTATTTTGCACACAATTAATCTTCTATAATAGCGTTTTGCTATTTAACAAACAATAACTTTTAAAACAGTACAGTGAATCGTATCATCCTTATTATTGTAGTTGTATTTTTATTTTCAACGGTAGCCAAAGCCCAAATGAATTGGGAAACAGTGCATACTGGCGAGTTTGGAGCCACCATTGGCTTAGCTCATTATTTTGGAGATCTAAATACAAGAGCAGCTTTTAATAGGCCAAAACCTGCGGTGGGTGTTTTCTTCCGTAAGCAATTTGGCAATTATGTAGCTGTAAGATTATCTGGGCATTTTGCACAACTTGGCTATAGTGATACTTACAGTAAAAACGAATTTCAACGTTTAAGAAATCTTAGTTTCAATACTAATATATATGAAGTAGCCTTGCAAGGTGATTTTAATTTTTTCAAATTTGTGCCAGAAGACCCTACTCATAATTTTACACCATATGTTACATTGGGTGTTGGTGTTATGAATTTTGATCCTTATGCATATCTCGACGGAGTAAAATATTTACTTCGCCCACTTGGTACCGAAGGGCAAACTATTGCTGGTACAGGAAAAACTCCATACTCAACTACGGCAATTATAGTGCCATTTGGTGTTGGTATAAAATATAACCTTACAGAAAAAATAAATATTTCTTTCGAGGTAGCCCATCGTTTTACTAATACTGATTACATAGATGATGTAAGCACAACTTATGCTGGCATTAATTCTTTTCAGCCGGGGCCAAATGGAACTTTTTCTGAAACACAGCTTTTGCAAGATAGAAGTTACGAAATAAGTGGCAAATATGATGGCTTTAAAGCTGGGCAGCAAAGAGGTTTTAGCAAACAAAAAGACCAATATATTATTGCAGAAATGGGTATTTCATTCAATCTTAGCACTTATCGTTGCCCTTCGGCAAATTAATTTCACCAAAATATTTATCAAATAAAAACGGCAGTAGTTACTTACTGCCGTTTTTATGCTTACATTAACCCAAATATTGTTACTTTTGCGCCCCGAATAAGCCATTATTGCTTTTCCGTTTTTTATGAGCGAATTATTATTAAAACAACATATCAATATTGAGTTGCTACCAAAGCACATAGCAATCATAATGGATGGCAATGGTCGCTGGGCGCAAGAGCAAGGAAAAGACAGGCTCTTTGGGCATTTGAGTGGGGTAGAAAGTGTAAGAGATATTGTGGAAGGCGCTGCCGAATTAGGAGTCGAGTTCCTTACTTTATACACTTTTAGTACCGAAAATTGGAACCGCCCGGCAAATGAAGTAAACGGATTAATGGAATTATTGGTTGATACAATTAAGAAAGAAGTACCAACGCTTAATAAAAATAATATCCGCCTACAAGTAATTGGGCATATAGAAATGCTACCCGAGCATACACACACACAACTTTTAGAAGCACTTAAAGAAACAGAAACTAATACTGGGCTAAATCTTATAATGGCACTGAGCTATAGCAGCCGAAAAGAAATGGAAGATGCAATAAAGCAAATAGCCATTGATGTTAAAAACAATACACTTTTACCAGAAAATATCAATAGCGATACATTAAAAGAGTATTTACACACTAGTGCATTTCCCGATCCTGAATTGCTCATACGCACAAGTGGAGAATACAGATTAAGTAATTTTTTGCTCTATCAATTAGCTTATGCCGAGCTTTATTTTACAGATACAAGATGGCCAGACTTTAGAAAAGAAGATTTGTACAAAGCCATTATAGATTTTCAGAAAAGAGAGCGACGCTTTGGAAAAACAGGCGAACAAATAAAAAATAGCTAAATACATGAGTTATTTATACCAAAAAACGAATGAAAACACAAAAAAATGGCGTTTCTAGGCCTTAATGAAAACGTTTAACAAATACTTTTAATTTATAGGGCTTAATTTGCCGCAACGAAAACAACCATTGATGCTAAGGATTTACAAAACAATTATTACTGCTACACTTTTATTAATCGTAAATGTTTCATTTGCGCAGGATACGCCAGTGTCTATAAACCCTGCTTTACAAGAAATTTATGCTTCAAAAGCACCTAAAAAATATACTATTGCTGGTATAGATGTAAAAGGAACAAAATCTTTCGATATAAATTTAATTATTTCAATATCGGGGCTTGCTATAGGCGATGTAGTAAATATACCAGGTACCGATGTTTTTAATAAAGCCATTGCAAAACTTTGGAAACAAAGCCTTGTATCTAATGCAGAAATAAATATTACTAAACTAGAAGAATCTAATATTTACATAGAGTTGGTAATTACTGAAAGACCAAGGTTAATTGATTATAATTTTATTGGCGTAAAAAAAGGAGAGAGGGATGACCTTGCTACTAAATGTAACCTAGCAAAAGATCGTGTGCTTACTGAAGATATGAAACTGAGTGCAGTTGACATTATCAGAAAATTTTATTCGGATAAAGGCTTTAGAAATGTAAATATTAATATGGTAGAAACTGTACCTGCAGGAATGGTAAATAGTGTGGTGCTTAATTTTTATATTACTAAGGGTAAAAAAGTAAAAATAAACTCTATCAATTTTGCAGATAATAATGAGGTAACAGATGCCAAACTTAAAAAGCAAATGAAGGGTACTAAAGAAATGACTAGAATTAGTTTGTACCCAAACAAACCACAAAGCCCTTATTCAGATTCATCTCATGCAAAAACGTTTAAAGATTATTTAAGAGAAACAGGCTATTTGTATCCTACTAAAACGAAAGATTATTTAGAACCATATTTTCGTTTCAAGTTTTTTGCAGGTTCTAAATTTTCAGAAAAAAAATATGCAGAAGATAAAGAAAAGATACTAGATTATTACAATGCACAAGGATACAGAGACGCAGTAATCGTTTCAGATACGCCTGTTTTTAATGACAAAGGAAATTTAGATTTACATATAAAAGTAAATGAAGGACATAAATATTATTTTGGAAATATTACTTGGAAAGGCGTTACCAAATATTCCGATTCTATTTTATCTGTAATATTGGGTATAAAAAAAGGAGATATTTATAATGTAGAAACATTGAACAAAAGATTGGGCAAACAATTATCTGCCGAAGGTGGAGATATAGGAAGTTTATATCAAGATGATGGATACCTTTTCTTTAATGTGGACCCAATAGAAACTGCGGTTTACAACGACACAATCGATTTTGAAATACGCATGCGTGAAGGGCCACAAGCTACTTATGGTAAAATTTCTGTGAGTGGAAATGATAAAACAAAAGATTATGTAATTCTTCGTGAATTGAGAACAATACCTGGAGAAAAATTTAGTCGTCAAGATATTATTCGTTCTCAGCGTGAATTATCACAACTTGGTTTTTTAAATCCCGAAAAAATAAACCCACAAGTAGTACCCAATAATTCGGATGGTACTGTAGACATTAACTGGCAAGTAGAAGAAAAATCTGGAAATCAGGTAGAGCTTTCTGCAGGTTTTGGCGGTGGTATCGGCCTTACAGGTACATTAGGTTTTACATTTAATAACTTTTCTATAAAAAATATTATAAAGAAAAAAAGTTGGGATCCATTACCAGAGGGAGATGGTCAAAAATTAAGCATAAGAGCACAATCAAACGGAAGAGCATATCGTTCATATAACTTCTCATTTACCGAGCCTTGGCTTGGAGGTAAAAAAAGAAACTCATTTTCTGTAAGTTATTTTAATACAAAATATTCCAATGCATTTGACGATTTTGGTCAACCTTGTGCCTCTTGCGGTAAAAATTCTTACGTAAAAACGGTGGGTGTTGGTATTGCTTTGGGTAAACAATTAAAATGGCCTGATGACTTCTTTAACCTTATTTATTCACTCAACGTACAGCAGTACAAACTTAAAAATTATTCAAATATTTTCCCTGGTTTAAGCAATGGTACGTCCACCAATTTAAGTTTAAAACTTACATTATTGCGTAATTCTGCTGGGCCAAATCCAATTTTTCCAACAAGCGGATCTAATGTAATGCTTAGCGGGCAGTTTACATTGCCTTATTCTTTACTTGGCATAAACTCTGGTGATGCAAACCAATATAAATTGCCCGAGTTTCACAAATGGCGTTTTAATAGCGAATGGTATGTGCCTATTGGGCGTGCAAGAGGAGCAGATAAAAACAAACAGTTTATTCTTAAAATGGCTGCCAAGTATGGTTTTATTGGAAGGTATAGTCCAAACCTAACAGTATCTCCGTTTGAGCGTTTTCAATTGGGCGATGCAGGTTTAAGCAATACAACTGCATTATTAGGTTACGATATTATTGCACACAGAGGTTATCCTGTTTACAGCAGTTCTAATCCAAAAATAAATCCTGATGGTGGCTCACCAACCGAATATTTTACTATTTTTAATAAATATACAGCAGAGTTGCGTTATCCATTTAGTACATCGGCAAGTAGTACAATTTATGGCTTAGCATTTTTTGAAGCTGCAAATGGATGGTATAATTTTAAAGATTACAATCCCTTCAAATTACGTCGTTCGGCAGGTGTAGGTATGCGTTTCTTCTTACCTATGTTTGGTTTACTAGGGTTTGATTATGGTATTGGGTTTGATAGATACAATGGTAGCACTGGCTTAAAAGGCGCAGCTAAGTTTACGTTTAACCTTGGACAAGAACCAGAATAAAAGTTTTAATAATAATTTGTTAAAGCATATTTTTGATTAGTATTTTTAAACTTTTTATACGTCTAATTTAAAATTACAAAAATGAAAACATTCTTATTAGTTGTTTTATTTTCTTTTGCTGCCTTTGCTAGCAATGCACAACGATATGCCATTATCGATTCTAAATATATTTTAGATAAAGTACCCGAGTATAAAGAAGCCCAAAAAAAGCTTGATAATTTTAGCGAACTATGGCAGAAAGAACTTGACCAAAAGCAAACTGCTATGGATAAAATGTACAAAGATTACGATGCAGAGCAAGTAATGCTTACTGATGCTTTAAAAAAGAAAAGAGAGGATGAATTATTTAATAAAGAAAAAGAATTGAGGGATTTGCAAAAAAAGCGTTTTGGCTTTGAAGGCGATTTATTTAAAAAAAGACAAGAATTAATAAAGCCAATACAAGATAGGGTGTATAATGCGGTGCAAAAACTAGCTGTGGAAAAACAGTATGAGATTATACTAGACAAAAGTGAAGGAAGTACCGTTATATTTGCCGACCCTAAATTAGATAAGAGCGACGATGTTCTTAGAAATATGGGTGTAAAATAAAAAATGCTGGTTGGTGCATGCAGCGTATAACTC
>JAYSOC010000545.1:0-2864 GCA_043723285.1 Ferruginibacter sp.
CATAGGCAAACCATACATGTACGTAGCAAGCTAGATGTAGGTACGAGTTTTGGTTTTACATTGCCAGCAAAAAAAGAATCACACCCTTAAAAGTTGTTCTCCAGTGTTTATAGTGTTTTCTTTTCTGCTTTTGTAATAGTAAGCGTGGTTGCTAATTTGCTTTTTATGTTTTAATACATATATATAAAGAAAGGTTATTGTTGCAGGTAATAGCCCTACAAACAATGCTTCTAAAGAATCACCAGCCAATTTTATTCTGGTAATGGCTACAATAATTGCCAATGCAATAACAAATATTTTTAAAAAAATATTTTTAGCATACAGTATAAAAAAACCAGCTAACGTGCATGCAATAGCGGTATGTGAAGAAATAATATTTCCATTAAATAAAGCTTCATTAGCGTTTTGTAAAACACCCTCTTCAAAAAAAAGCTGTATAGGTAAGCCACTAAAAATATTTTTAATTACCTGTGTAATGGCAAGTGATATTAGTATCGCTATTAAAAGTTTTGAAGCCATATTTTTCTTATTAAAGAAAAATATAAAAAAGAATGCAATGCCAAATGCAAAAAAAGCATCTCCCATAAAAGTAATATTTACAAGAAGACTATTCCTATAAAATACATAACCGTTCGTGCCTAATCCTCCTATATAAATAGTAACCGCAATGGCTATAAGCGTTGCAAAGATTAAACTAATCGATTGGATTGAGAGTGCTTTTTTCATCATTAATAATTTAACTGCAAGTACTATATTTTATGTTACCTAAAATTAAAAATAATGTTATCGAAACATTATCAAAATATTTTGCTTAGTAACAATTTACTCACTATTACCTAATCTTTATTTAACCATAGCTTCATTATTTCATTATATCGTTTCTCAACCTTTGCTAAACGAATAACTATGAAACGTAGAGCAATAGATATAGTGGTAATATCCGATGTGCATCTTGGAACGTACGGCTGCCATGCAAATGAGTTGCTAACGTATCTTCAAAGCATTTCCCCCCAAATTTTATTACTCAATGGCGATATTGTAGATGGGTGGCAGTTTAGCAAACGTTATTTTCCTGCTGCACATATGGCGGTTATAAAAGAGATTTTACATTTTATAACCAGTGGTACCAGGGTAATTTATATAACAGGCAATCATGATGAAATGCTTCGCCGTTACTCAGGCCTAAGTATGGGCAGTTTTATTTTAGCAGATAAATTTTTGTTGGAAATAGATGGAAAATCTATTTGGGTTTTTCATGGAGATGTATTTGATAATAGTACAAAGGGCAGTGCAAAAATTTTAGCTAAGCTTGGTGGAAAAGGATATGATTTATTAATTCTCTTAAATCGATTTATAAATTTTATTTCAAAAACATTTGGTGGAGAAAAAATTTCTTTTTCTAAAAAAGTAAAAAACAGTGTGAAGAAAGCACTTGCTTTCATTAATAATTTTGAAAATACCGTTGCAGAAATTGCCATAGAAAAAAAATACGATTATGTTATTTGTGGGCATATACACCATCCTGAAAAAAGAGTGATAGAAACAGAAAAAGGAAAAGTTACTTACCTAAACTCAGGCGATTGGATAGAAAATTTATCCGCACTAGAGTACAATAATAAAGAATGGAATATTTATTACTACAATGAAAAGCAGCAACCGATTCGGTTTGTACATAGCCAAATGCCCGAATTGAATGTGGTATCTGAAGAGGTAAACTATTACATTAATTCATTGATGGTATATGATGAGATGAGGAATTTTATTTAACCTAAATATACTCTTATGAAAATATTTTATGCCGTTCAAGCCACAGGCAATGGGCACATAAGCAGAGCCATGGAAATATTACCATACTTACAACAATATGGCACTGTAGATTTATTTCTCAGCGGCAGCAATAGCAACTTAGCTATAGATGCCAATGTGCAATACCGAAGCAAAGGGCTTAGTTTATTTTATAGCGGCAATGGTGGGCTTAGTTATTTTGATACAGCGAAAGCACTACAACCAAGAAGAATATTTAACGAAGTAAAAAACTTACCAGTAGAAAAATACGATTTGGTAATAAATGATTTTGAAAGCATTACTGCTATGGCATGTGCATATAAAAAAGTAAATAGTATCAACTTTGGTCACCAAGCAAGTTTTATGAGCAACAATACCCCTAGGCCAAAAAGAAAAGATATCATTGGTGAACTTGTTTTAAAAAATTATGCTCGAGCATCGACGTATGTAGGATTACATTTCGAGCAATATGATGATTTTATTTTACCTCCAATTATTAAAAAAGATATATGGGAAGCTACTCCCAAAAATGATGGGCATATTACGGTGTACCTGTCATCATATTCGGATACTACCATTTCAAAATATCTATCTCCTTTAAAAGATTTTCACTTTGAAGTTTTCTCTAAAGAAGTAAAATGCAAAACAAAAATTGGAAACATTACTTATATACCCGTAGAAAAAAAAGCGTTTAATGAAAGCCTTATAAACTGCCATGGCAGTATAACTGGCGCAGGTTTTGAAACCCCCGCCGAAGCATTGTATTTGCAAAAGAAAATATTAGCCTTGCCTGTAAAGGGGCAATATGAGCAACTATGCAATGCAGCTGCTTTAGAAAAATTAGGTGTGCAAACGATTAAAGAGTTAGATAATAATTTTGCAAACACTTTTACCAATTGGATAAATAATAACCAGCAAAAAATTGTTCATTATACAAAAAATACAGAAACCATTGTAGATGCAATGATGGGAGTAGCTGGGCAATTAACAGAAATGTATTATTACGGAGAGTTTGCTATGTAAGTTTTAAAAATTAATAGTTAGGTAACGATTTCGTAATATGCTTTAACAGTTACATG
>JAYSOC010000546.1:0-2862 GCA_043723285.1 Ferruginibacter sp.
GCAGAAGCATCGGTTTCAATAATCTCCAGCGCATCTTTTATGGCCATGGGATAAAAAATTGTTTGCAGGTCGTGATAGCCATCCTTTCTTTTGGCCAGAATATTTAAACCAATATTTATTTTGCAATTGGGAAAAAAAACCATTTTTAGAATGAATAATTAGTAATGAATAATGAATAATTTTTTCAATTCAAACTTTCAAAAAAAATTAAATACGCATTAAGATTAATCAATTGTAGGGACAGTGATTTTATAGCATTATTAATTATTAACTATAAAATTATTAATTAATTCTTCCCTCTACTCTTTATCTCATCTCTAATAGCAATGGCTCTTATGTAATCTTCGTGCTCCAATACTTCTGCTAATAGTGTATTTAATTCATCGAGGCTTAAGGAATGTAAATTTTCGCTAGCACTTCCAGTTGTAGTAACAGTGGGCGATGTAGCACTAATTTCTTGTTTAGGATTCATGTCTTCATCCATCATTACGCCTGCTTGGTCAAGTATATGGTCGTAGGTAAAAATGGGGCAGCCAAACCTCACCGCCAATGCCAATGCATCGGATGTACGAGAATCAATTTCTACCGTATCGTTTTCGCTACTGCAAACGAGTTTAGAGTAAAATATACCTTCTTGCAAATCGTTGATAATAATTTCGTGCATACTTACATTAAAGGCCATCATAAAATTTTTCATGAGGTCGTGCGTAAGCGGGCGGCTCGGGCTCATACGCTCCAGCGCTACGGCTATCGCCTGTGCTTCAAAGCCACCAATTACAATTGGTAATCTTCGTAAGCCATTAATTTCGCCCAACACTACTGCGTATGATTGGGTTTGCGTTATACTGTGCGAAAGGGCTACTATTTCGAGTTCTATCTTCTTCATATATATAAATACGAAACTAAGGTATTTTGACAAAATTATTTATGATTCGTTAGCGCAATTTTAAAAGAAAACAAATTTTCATCATAAATAAAAAATTTGCTTCGCAAATTGATTACATTTAGCCACAAAGTCGCCAAGCCACAAAGATAAAAGCTTCGCTTTTTTATGTAAATAATAGTATAAACGAAAATGCCGCAAACCAATTCAGCTTGCGGCATTAAAACATTATTAATTATTCATTATAAAATTATTCATTAAGATTGCTTTATCTTCCTCACCGCCTCTATAATCTTTGGCATTACTTCAAATGCATCTCCTACAATTCCATAATCGGCTGCTTTAAAGAAAGGTGCTTCAGGATCTTTGTTTATTACTACAATTGTTTTGCTACGGTTTACACCAGCCAAATGTTGAATGGCTCCAGAAATACCAATGGCTATGTATAAGTTTGGGGCAATGGCCAATCCTGTTTGTCCTACGTGCTCATGATGCGGGCGCCAATGAATATCTGCTACTGGGCGACTACAAGCTGTAGCGGCACCAAGTAATTTTGCAAGGTCTGTTATCATTCCCCAATTTTCAGGGCCTTTTAAACCACGGCCACCACTTACCACAATATCAGCTTCACCCAATGGTACTTCGCCCTTTACTAAATCTGTACTTACTACTTGTACTTTTGCAGCATCTATGGTAGCAGCAAATGGAACGACTTCAGCAGTGCCACCCGTTGTTATTATGCTAAACGAATTTGGATTAAGTGCAATTATTTTTTTTGCAGTTGTTACATTAATATTTGCAAATGCTTTACCACTAAATACTGTTTTCTTTACGGTAAATCCATTGCTCAAATCTGGCAATGCAGCTGCACCAGATACCAATCCTGCTTTCATTCGTACACTCAATCTTGGCGCAATAGCTTTGCCAGTGGTATTGTTGGAGAATATTACTACATCTGCATTTTCAGCAGCCTGAGAGATTATTTTTGCAAACACTTGTGCATCAAAATTATTTAATGATGCATCAGCAACTGTATGCACTTTTGTAATGCCATAGTTACCTAATGTTGTTAAATCGTTACCTACATTCCCTAGAAGAATTCCTTCTGCAGTTGTGCCTAATAATTTAGCAACTTCTGCGCCATAAGATGCGGCTTCAAAAGAAGATTTTTTAATGTGGCCATCTTGTTGGTCTATAAATACTAATACCATTTTTTAATAATTAATAATTAATAAATAATAATTTATAATGTGTTATAATTTACGTTTGCTCGTTTTTATGGTTGCTGTTAATAATTTTAATAATTCATCACAATCTAAGATCATCGAATTATGCATTTTATTGTTTAAATATTTTGTTGCATGTAATAAATCTAACCAATATTTTGATTCATTAGCTTCCTTTAAACCTATACTAAACTTATGTATAAAATCTTTTGTGCTTTCAGCATATTCTGCTTCCCTTATTAATGCTCCAACCGATGTACCACTTCGCACTAATTGATTTGATACAATGTATTCTCCATGTTTTGTTTTCAGATATTTGTAAAGATTAATAATTCTTATAGCAAATTGAAAACTTTTATCCTTTAATACATTCTCTTTCATAAAAATAGTTTTGAATTTTTTAATAATTTTCGAATATAAAAAATTATTAATTATTCATTACTAATTATTAATTGTCCTAAAATGCTTTAGCCTCTTCGTGAAGTAAACGAACCAATTCCTCAGGATTATCTGCACTCACCAATTTCACTCCTGACTTTGCAGGCGGTAAATCAAAAGATGCAATACTTGTATAACTTTCTACGGCTATCGGCTCTATTACTTTCAATGGTTTTGTTCTTGCACCCATAATACCTTTCATATTTGGAATGCGTTGCTCTGCCATTCCTTTTTGGCAACTTACAACTATTGGTAATGATGCCTTGTCTGTTTCTTCACCACCGTCTATTTCTCTAACCACTGTTGCAGTGCTAC
>JAYSOC010000547.1:0-7114 GCA_043723285.1 Ferruginibacter sp.
ATTTTCCTTTTCATTTTTCAAAGAAATATCAAAACTGTTTTTATATGAAGCTAAATAAGCCGAACCATAACTGTGATGAGATGCCTCGTCAATTTTAAAAAAACCTCGTGGGCTATCAAATTTTATTTGAGTAAGATTTTTTATAATTTCTTCGGCATTATTATTATCTAATTTGTGAAGTTTATAAATTGCACTTATTATTAGCCCAGTTTCCCAACCTAGCAAAGTAAAATAGTTCGCTTCTTTTTTTAATGCAGTCTTTATTGTTTCATTAAACAAAATATTTTCTTTATTGCTCAATGTTGAATGCCATGGTATGTATCCATGAGCCGATTGGATGTTTATTTTATTCGATATTTTGTTTATCATTGATTCTTCAAACATCATTGGAGATAAAAATAAATCTAGTTGAAATTCTTTTTGTAATGATTCTATTTCTTCATAAAATTTTTCTGCTTGCTCAGCTGCAAATTGGCAAAGCAGTGTTTTTGTTTCAATATTTTCTTGCAGAAATTGTTTGAGGGGTTGCAAAGTAAACTCATCAATTTTTAAGTGCGTAATATGATTAAACGCAGGAACACCTCCATTTGTTTGATTACTGTTTAACATACAGTAACATTGGCGATAGCCAGCATCGTAATAAGACAATACATTAGCCGCATTTTTATTTTCGGTATTAGCTGCAAGAGCCCCTGTAAGCCAGGCATGAAAACAAAAATTGAGTGAGTGTGTGATAGTGGTGGAATCTGGTTGCCAGCTATCGGGAAAATTTGCTCCCATATTTACGACCAGCATTATTTTATTAGACGCTGCAAACAATGGATGAAGCATTTCTGTTATTCTTATATCTGCAATTACAATTACTACATCTACATCATCTACCAAAATCATTTTTTCGGCTTTGGTATATATCTCTGGTTCGTTTACACCAAAGCCAATATTATCAGTTACAATTATTACATCATTAAAAATATTTAGTTGTTGAAGATGTTGTTTTAACCCACTTAATATATCTAACCCTAAGGAAGGATAAAGTGTAGAACGTGGCATTAATATTCCAAGCTGTAGCATTTTTCTATTATCGATTTTGGTTTGTTTTATTGCTGAAAGATAATAATAAAAATCCCTCTTCTTGTTTTTAAAAGAAGAGGGATTAATTTTTTATAAAGTTATTTAGTCTCTACTAGGAAAAATACCTTCTACACAAATAATATAATTCATGCCAAGGTATGGAGGTAATTTATTGAAAGGTTGACCACCACCTGTAGGTGCTGTTGTAAGTGTTACTTGCGCAGGAGCCATACTTTGCAGTTCAGCTGCACTTGCATAAAAATTACCTGGCCCTATATAACGATTGGTAGGGTCCGACCCTAAAGCACCATCGCCTGCTGCTTGAATATTTACAGTGCCTGAAATTGTATGATTATGAAATGGTATATTAGTTGATAATAATGTAACACTTGGTGTGCCTGACATTTCACCAAGTTGAATAGCCGGCAAGCCTGGGCCTTGGCTATTTTGTGCACCCATAGCTATACGACCCCTAAAATCAGGCATTCCAAATGTTGTTTGTCCATTGCCACCATAAGTAGTGCCCACTAAAGCAAAAACTGCGGTCCATTGTGCTATAGATAATAATTGCCCACTACACAATTGCCAACCTCTAGGAGCAAAGTTTCCTGCAAACATGCGTATTTCCGATAATGTTCCATCCATAAAAATCGTTTTAATGTTTTAATAATATTTAATCTCTACTTGGAAAAATACCAAACATGCAAATAATATAGTTCATACCTAGGTATGGTGGCAAATTAGAAAAAGGCTGGCTACCACCAGCCACACCCGATGTAAGTGCTACTTGAGCAGGAGCCATTGATTGCAATTCGGCTGCACCCGCATAAAAATTACCAGGCCCAATATATCTGTTAGAAGGATCTGATCCTAAAGCACCATCGCCAGCTGCTTGTATATTTACAGTTCCTGTTACAGCATGATTATGTGCTGGCATATTAGTAGTGAGCAGTGTTACTGTTGGTGTACCCGCCATTTCACCTAATTGTACATTGGCTAAACCTGGCCCTGTTCCTGTACCAAGCGCTACACGACCTCTAAAATCTGGTAAAGCAAAAGTAGTTTGCCCATTGCCACCATAAGTAGTACCTAAAAGTGCAAACAATGCTGTATTTTGAGCAATAGGTAATATTTGAGCATTACAATAAGCCCAAGTTCTAGGAGCAAAAGTTCCTGCAAACATCCGAATTTCTGCGATTGTACCTTCCATGACTGATAGTTTTTGGTTAAGAAAAGAATGAAGTAACAAATATATAAAAAAGAAAAGTATATAAAAAAAAATTAATTTGTAGTTTTTATTAAATATATTGCATCAGAGATTTTCATTTTTAACCAAAACCACTATACTCATGCAAACGAGAAGATCATTTGTAAAAAATAGCTGTATAGCCGCTACAGGCTTATTGGCTTTAAATCCTTTGCATAGTATTGCAAGCATCTTTAATGATACAAATACTTTAGCAGCAAATAAAAATAGCATAACAATTTTGCACACTGGCAATATTTTGCAACAGTTGCAGCCAATATCCAATAAAGGTTTGCACAACGGACTTGGCGGTTTTGAGCATATGGCAACCATTATCAAATCTCAAAAAAATAAATATAGAAATGTTTTATTGTTAGATGCTGGCAATGCCACAAGCAATAAAACTGATGCGGCGGAAACTTTGCAACTTATGCAAAGTTTAGGGTACGATGCAGTAAAGGTTGCTGCTAACGAAATTAATTTTAATGCACAGCAATTAAATAATATTGGTAAAAAATTACCATTAGTTACAAGTAATTATAGTTTCGATGATAAATTAAATATACCTACTTTGCCTTTTTCTATTGTGCAGAAAGGAGTGTATAAAATAGCTGTAATTACTGCTGGGCAAAGAGTGCGCAATAAAATTATTAGTTTTAAAAATCCAATTGCCGAAGCAAATAAGCTAGCTGCAACTTTGAAAAACGATTATAGTTGCAACCTTGTGGTATGTATTTCCACCTTGGGTTACAACACAAAAAATACCAATAACGATATTGCCTTAGCAAATTCATCTACCTATATTGATGTTATAATTGGCGCAGATAATTTAATGATAACACCTGCTATTTTAAAAAATAAAAATAAAGAAGAAGTTGTGCTAAATTATAGTGCGCCAAAAGGATTGGTGCTTGGAAAACTACAAATTGAATTTGATGAGGAAGGAAATAAAAAAATGGTTCACTTCGATAATTTGATGGTGGGTACTGCAAACCAACGTTGGAAAAGAGAAACTGCATAATGCATGCCTAAACCTATTTATGTATTAGGCACTGGCCTTAGCCACGATGGCTCTAGCTGCATTTTAAAAGATGGCAAACTACTTGTTGCCATAGAAAAAGAAAGACTTACCCGTATAAAGCACGATGGTGGTAGCGATGCTGCTACTGTGCAATATTGTTTAGATGTTGCTGGCATAAAATTGAATGATATTGATTTGATAGTTCAATGCGCCAATTTTGAAAAAGATGAAATAAAAAAAAGTCGTTTTAAAGGCGAGCGTATTTTTTCTGAAGATGAACAAATTCCCTTTTTTACTATATCACATCATTTAGCTCATGCCTATAGTGCAGTTGGCACTTCTCCATTTAATGAATGCGCTGTAATGGTGATAGACGGCTGCGGAAGTTTTTACCCTCAATGCGATGATTTGGCAAAGGCCTACATTCCCACAAATGTAAATAGTTTGCCTGGCTTGTATGGAGAGAAAGACAGCTATTATTATTTTGATGGAAAACAATTGCAATCGCTCTACAAAGATTTTTCTATTATTAATTTTTTGCAAAAACAAAATGAGGTTTACTTGCCTACATCTAACCACAGTATTGGCGGCTTGTATGCTATGGCAAGCAATTATTGTCTTGGTAGTTTTGATGATGCTGGCAAACTTATGGGGCTTGCGCCATTTGGCGAGGACGGTATTTATAAATTAGCATTATTTAATTTACAAGATGGAAATGTTTGGGTAAATGAAGAAGTGATGAGGCAACATTTTATTTTTCCTATGGATGAGATTTCGCATCCCTTCAAAAAAAATTTTCAACATTATGCCAATATTGCTAAATGGGTGCAGCAAGAAACGGAACGAGCCATATTGTATTTATTTAAACATCGGCTAAACTTTTTTCCTCATCAAAATATTTGTTATGCAGGTGGTGTAGCATTAAATGCAGTAGCCAATTCTAAAATTTTACAACAAACAGATATAAAAAATTTATACATAGAACCAGCAGCAGGCGATAATGGATTGGCTATTGGATGTGCATATTATGGATGGATGGAAGTTTTAAAAAAAGAAAAAGTGCTTCATGATGGAAGTACATGTTTTGGAAAAAAATATGACAAAGGGTCGATAGAAAAAGCCTTGATAGAATTTGGTAATAATATCGTTTACCAAAAAGAAAATAATACAAATGATGCATTAGAAATTGTAACTAATGAATTATTGAAAGGAAAAACAGTAGCTTGGTACCAGCAAGGAGCCGAGTTTGGGCCAAGAGCATTGGGTAGAAGAAGTATCTTAGCAGACCCAAGATTAGCCAATATTCAGCAACATATTAATGCCAATATAAAATGCAGAGAAGATTTTAGGCCCTTTGCACCTGTGGTTTTATGGGAAGATAGGCACGAATATTTTGAAGAAGGTATAGAAAGCGAATACATGATATTGATAGATAAAATAAAACCAGAATGGAAAAATAAAATGCCCGGCATTGTGCATGTAGATGGTACTTGCAGGGTGCAAACAATAAAAAATAAAGAAGAAAATTTGTATAAATTATTGGAGGTATGGAAAGTAAAATCTGGGATATCTATTTTGCTTAATACTTCGTTTAATAAAAAAGGAATGCCAATTATAGAAACACCAAGCGAAGCAATAAATTTTTTTTATGAATCTGCTTTAGATGTATTGGTAATGCATAATTTTATTGTGTATAAAAAATAATGAGATGATAAAATATTTGCAACTTCCATTTTTATTTGATGTACCAAAGTTGCAAGCAGCTGTAGCTATTTTAAATGAAACAGCTTGGCAATTGCATTTTCAAGTAAAACATTACCATGGAAACTGGAGCGCAATACCACTAAGAAGTATAGGAGGCGATGAAAGAAATGGATTAATTTCTCCTAGTGAAAATGCTGAATATGCAGATACTGTTTTTTTAAAACAGAGCCACTATTTGCAAGATGTATTACAACAAATTAAATGCCCATTGCTTTCTGTACGATTACTAAAACTTGCTGCAGGTGCCCAAATACACGAGCATAAAGATGGCGGCTTATGTGTAGAAGAAGGCTTGCTGCGCTTGCATATACCCATTGTTACACATGAGCAAGTAGAATTTTATTTGGATAGCGAACCGCTTTTTTTAGCAGAAGGTACATGCTGGTATTGTAATTTTAATTTGCCACATGCATTACATAATAAAAGCAATGTAGATAGAATACATTTGGTAATAGATGCAAAAGTAAACGATTGGGTAACTACACAATTTTCGTTGCCATCTATTAAAAATAAAAAAGAAATAGTAGATGCTCCTCGGCATACTAATGAAGAATTACAACAAATTATTTTTCATTTAAAACAACAGAATACGGATGTGTCTCTAAAGCTAGCAAAAGAAATGGAAACACAACTAAAGTAGTTACACATCTGCCCACATTCTAAATAAATTACTATGGGTTTGTAATAATAAATTTGTAGCAGGCGCATCTGGCGCTTGCTGGTACAACGCACTGTGAACTTGGTTTAATTGAAATAATATTTCTCTTTGCTCTGGAGTTTTTACGTTGCTTTGTATCCAAGTTACGGCTGCTAAACGCTCACCGCTTTTTATTTCATTTACACAATGTAAAAACTGGCAAGGGTATAAAATAGCATCTCCTTTAGCAGGTTTAAAACTAGATACATTTCCAGCTTGTTGTATTAATAATTCTCCTCCTTCATAAGTAGCTGGGTCACTCAAAAAAATGGTCATGGCCAAATCTGTTCTAATAGTTGGATTACCCATTATTGGACTATCTACATGCCAGCCATAATATTTTCCTGCATTGTATTTACTTATTACAAATGGGTAAACTGATTTTGGTAAAGCAGCAATATTAAACAAGGGACTACTTTGTAATGCAGTATTTAAAATGAGTTGTATTTCTTTTAGTTCATCGTTTGCCGCATCTATTTGCAAATTGTTTTTTACATTTTTGGCAGCCATGCTTGCAGTTAGTTTTCCATCTACAAAATTTGCATTTGTTGTAAGCGTTTCTATTTGCGCAATTTCACTTTCTTTTAAAAGTTGGGGAATATGTATAAATTGTTGACTCATGTTTTTATATTTCTTAAGTTATAAAAATAGGTATTTATTTTTTATAGATTGGCACGCTATTACGCCTAGCACCTCAAAAGAATAATTAGCCATAATATCTTTTTTTATATATAATCTTTTACCTATATTTGAACTCCCATTCTTTAATATCCGGCATCATCATTTTTAATTTAAATATACTGAGATGACATTTACTTTTACTATAAGAAACGTATTATTATTTTGTATTGCAGTTTTAAGTATAACTAATGTAAAGGGTCAAACGGCATTAGTTGCTGGGGATATTGCATTTACGGGATATATAGGGAGAGGGCCTTTAACTACTACTGATGGCTTTTCATTTGTTTTATTAAAAGCTGTTACCTCTGGCACTAGCATTCGTTTTACTGATTATGGATGGAGAACGAATACATCTTCTTTTAATTCTGGTGGCGCAAGTACAGAAACAGAAGCAGTACTTGTTACTACTACTGCACTACCAGCTGGTACCGAAATAAAAATAGAAAATACTACCGCTACAAAAATTGGCGGTGGTTCTGCAGGTACACTAACATTTACCACAGGTTTGGCACCAGATGGAAGTACTTTCCTTTCTACAAATTTTAGTTTAAATGGTATAAATGGAGACCAGGTTTTTGCTTATCAGGGAAGTATAGCCAGCCCTACATTTATTGCGGGTATTCATTGGAATGTA
>JAYSOC010000548.1:0-7100 GCA_043723285.1 Ferruginibacter sp.
ACCTGAAGCTCAACCAGTAGCGGCAAACGAACCAGTAGCAGAAGATAAAGTAACACCCGATGATAATGCACCCGAAGATGCTGCAACAGTTGTAAAGACTGTAAAAAAACCAACGCCTACTAAAGTTGAAACACCTACTCCTGTAACTAAGCCAACAATAAAGCCTACAACGCCTGCACCAGTGGTTACACCAGTACCAAAGCCTCGTGTACCTAAAGTAGTTTATACTGGCCCTGGTAAAGGTGGCGGAAATGGTGCTACTACTGATAATGGTTACACAATGGAAGGAAATAAAAAAGGCGGCACTGGTGATGCTGGCTCACCAAATGGCAATAAAGATACTTATGGCAATAAACCTGGTGGTGGCACAGTTGGCCCAAGGGTTATAAGTGGTAATAGAAAAGTAGTATATCGTTCTTATAATTTTACTGGCGAGTTAGATAAGGCAACTATTAATGCTGTTGTAAAAGTTTCTCCTGCTGGTGTGGGTACGTTTGTACGTATGGCGCAAGGTAGCACAAGCACAAGCTCTGCATATGCAAATGCTATACGAGGTTATTTACAAAGTATGAAATTTGACCCAGCAGATGAGGAGAGTATGGTGACGGTGCAGTTTAATTTTAATGTGAAGTAAAAGAAACCTTATTTTTGATATATGAATGAATTAAATACATACTTGAATGACATTTCGAAACTTTGTGAAACTCACAAGGTAAAGAGTTTGTACGCATTTGGTTCGGTATTAACAGAAAAATTTAACTCGGAAAGTGATATAGATTTAATTGTTGATTTTTCAAATATTTCTGTAGAAGATTATGCAGATAATTATTTTGATTTTAAATTTTCATTACAAGATATTTTAAAAAGACCAATAGATTTGTTGGAAGATAAAGCCATTAAAAATCCTTATTTAAAAGAATCCATTTATAAACAAAGAGAATTAGTTTATGGATAACGATATAAAAACTTGGCTTTACGATATTCTAAATGCCCATATGGAAATAGAAAGTTTCTTTTCCGATACTCCAAAAAATTTTATTACTTACCTAAATGATGTTCGTACCAAAAGAGCCGTTGAAAGAAATATAGAAATTATTGGTGAAGCCATGAACAGAATTATTAAAAAAGATGATTCAATTGAAATTTCAAATTCTAGAAAAATTGTGGATGTAAGAAATAGAATTATTCACGGATACGATACAGTATCTGATGATATTATTTGGGGAATTGTGATTAAGTATCTTCCCATTTTAAAAATTGAAATTGAAAAATTATTAGGAGAATAAATCTACTTTTGCTCCCAAATGACCTACCAACAAACCATCGATTACCTATACGCCCAACTGCCCATGTTTAGCCGCATTGGGAGTGCTGCATACAAAGAAGATTTACATAATACCATTGCATTGTGTAATAGCATTGGCAATCCACAAAAAAGTTTTAAAACAATACATATTGCTGGTACAAATGGTAAAGGCAGTACATCTCATATGTTGGCAGCCATATTGCAAAGTGCAGGTTATAAAACTGGGCTTTACACATCGCCACATATAAAAGATTTTAGAGAGCGCATACGAGTAAATGGCGAAATGATAAAAGAAGAAGCAGTAGTAGAATTTGTAGCTCGTACAAAAGAGAAATCTGATGAAATAAATCCTTCCTTTTTTGAGCTCACTGTTGCCATGGCATTCGATTATTTTGCTGCTGAGCAATGCGATATTGCCGTTATAGAAACAGGACTTGGCGGTTTATTGGATAGTACAAATATCATCACCCCAATTTTATCTGTTATTACAAATATTGGTTACGATCATCAACATATTTTAGGAAATACTTTACAAGAGATAGCCACACAAAAAGCTGGCATTATAAAAGAAAATGTACCAATAGTTATTGGCGAAACATTACCCGAAACCAAGCAAATATTTATTGACACAGCTAACAAAAAAAAAGCAGAAATATTTTTTGCAAGCGAATTGTTTTCTACAATAAATGCAATTGTAAAAAACAACATTTTACTATGCGAAGTAGATGATATCATGACCTGCAAAACATTACAAATTCAATTGGGCTTAACAGGTTTGTACCAAGCAAAAAATATTTGTACGGTGTTAGAATCTGTAGAGCAATTAAAAAACATTGGAATTAACATTTCGGAAACTGCACTGCACAAGGGTTTGAAGCAAGTAAAAGAAATGACGGGCTTGCGTGGTCGATGGGAAATTTTGCAACAATGCCCTACAATTATTGCAGATGTAGCACACAACAAAGATGGTATTGCTCAAGTTATTTATCAATTAGAAACTACATACGCCAATACCAATTTTCATTTTATATTAGGTTTTGTAAAAGATAAAGATGTAGCAGAAGTGTTGACTTTATTCCCAAAAAATGCAACATATTATTTTACCAATGCACATATTCCAAGAGCATTGCCAGTAGCTATATTAACTGAAAAAGCCTCGTTAGCAGGGCTTTCAGGAAAAAATTTTGACAATATAAATGATGCCATTGCATCAGCAAAAAATAATGCAACAGCAAATGATGTGATAATGATTTGTGGAAGTTTTTTTGTAATAGCAGAGTTGGATTTACTATAAACAAAAAATTACACAGATGCATGAGCAATTTTACAACTCAACATCTGTGTCAAAAAATATTTTAATTTTTATTGTATCGAAGGAATCATTCCACGCAATCCCATATCTACAACCTTCTCTCCTTTTGTTACATCCCATTTTCCGTTACCATTTGTATCTGTCCATTCAAAACTTTTGTTGGTAGATAAAGAAACCACTACAACAATATCTTTTGTTTCTGTACCAGTAATTTTTAATTTAGTGCCGCCAGCAAATGCACCTGTAACCAAACAAGAGCCTTGTGGCACGGGCGATGTAGCAAATATTGGATTTACAACTGTAGTAGCATTTGCAGGTGCTTGCCCAGTTTGTGTAGTGCTAAAAGGAAAGCCTAAAATAGTTCCACTAGATTCTGCACCCCAAAAGCCTTGTAATTTATTTGCATTTACCGCAACTGAACTATTTTTAATTGTAAATGAATTAATGTATGTATTAAAACCTATAAACCCTGCAATAGTTGTAGGAAAATCTTGAGAAATAACTGTAGGTCCAGGTATATTGATGGTTGTATCTAAATGAAAACTAACATCCATATTTTGATACGAAAGTGATATGCGCAAATATTCATAATCTCCAACAGCAATATCTTTTATTGGCACCGAAAAAAATGTTTCATTATTACCCGCAAATGCAGATTTAGAAAAATCGATTGCAGGAGATCCTCCAGTAGTTGTTTCCGGAGCTTTATACACAACTGCTCCACTGCCAAGGGCAGTATACGCAGTAGGCGTAAGCTCTACATAGTGTGCGCTCATTTTATTCATGGTTGGGTTTTGTGCTGCATTGCCAACAGGAATAGTGGAAACAGCGCCAATATTATTCAATCGCACTTGTGTAGGATCAAACTTAAATTTAAAAACTAAATTAGCTATAGTTGTAGGAGTTGTTGCATCGTCTTTTTTACAACTTACAAAACCCAAGGTCGTAAGACTTAAAAATATAAGTGTGTATTTTTTCATAAAAATGTTTTAACGAAGATTAGGATTTAAAAATAATAAAAATGTTATTAAAATGATAAAACTATTCGTATTTTAGAAAGCGTTTACCAAACAGCAGAGTATTAAGGTACTTTCCTCTGCGCCTCAAATCTCGCCTTCCTTTGCGCTTTTGCTTCCAGTCTTTTCTCAAATTTTGGCGTATCCCATTTTTCCATTAAGCCATTTACAACATCAGTAGTCAATTGTATTTTATCATAATGCCCTGCAGTATTCTTTTGCCTAAAAGCCTCATAAACACTCACTGCACAAGCTACCGAAATATTCAACGACTTTATCATTCCCACTTGCGGAATAATAAAATTACCATCTACCAATGCAATAATCTCATCGCTACACCCATCATGCTCATTACCAAAAACAAGTGCTACTTTTTCTAAAAAATTGAGCTCATACAATCCCACCACATCAGTACTTAAATGAGTGGTATAAATTTTATCAAAGTTTTTTCTAAGCTCAGCAATACATTCTTCCAAATTAGTAAACTGATGAATCGTTAGCCAATTCATAGCACTGCTACTAGCCTTAGCACTCCACGCTTCGTGGGCACCAATCTTAGTATTCAAAATATAAATATCTTGTATGCCCACCGCATCGCAAGTGCGCATTACTGCTGCAATATTATGCGGATCGTTCACATTTTCCAGCACCACCGTAAGCCCAGTTTGACGTTTGGCAAGTACATTATTTATTCGTTCAGTTCTTTCAGGAGTCATGTTGCAAATGTAAAATGTTTTGGGGCTGTGAGCAACATAACTTTTGGCGGCATTTGTTCGGGCTGTCTGTAGTAGTGCCGCAGCAAGTTGCATTATAATTTAAAGTATATTTTGCGGCAGCTACTACTGCCCATCCCGCAGCTTTTCAACTTTATATCTTTTTTCAACTTTTATTATACAATAGATTGGCAATTAAAAAAAATATAGTAATTATTATTCCTATTTTTACTACTCAAACAAATTTATATGTCAAAAATATTTTCAGCATTATTACTATGCGCATTCGTATCACTGCAAAGTAACGCACAGCAAAAAGCAAAACCAGATATTCTTCTCTCCAACATTGACAAAACCGTAAAACCAGGCGATGATTTTTTCCTATACGCCAATGGTGGATGGATAAAGCGCACACCCATACCAGCAGCAGAAAGCGGATGGGGTATTGGCAATTTGGTGCAAGATGATATTTACAACAAACTAAAAAAAATAAACGAATCTGCCGTAAAAACAAAAGCACCAAAAGGCAGCACCACACAAAAAATTGGTAGTTACTGGCGCAGTGGTATGGATTCTATTAGTATTGAAAAAGCTGGTCTCACACCACTTACAGCCGATATAAAAAAGATTGGTGCCATTGCCAATGCAGATGATGTAATAGCTGTGGGCACTAGCTTTCAAAACAAAGGCATTGGTTGTTTGTTTGGTGCATATGTAGGGCAAGATGATAAAAATAGTGAAGTAATTGCTGTACAATTTGCACAAGGTGGGCTTGGCTTGCCTAATAGAGATTACTATTTTAATACAGATGAAAGAACACAAAAAGTAAAAGCAGCTTACAAAAAATATATGCTCAAAACTTTTATTAGCCTGCGAAATGCAAATCCGCAAAAAGACGTAGATGATGTTTTTGCTTTAGAAACTGCATTGGCAAAAGCAAGTAGAAAATTAGCCGACCTACGAGATCCATATAAGAATTACAATAAAATGAGCATGGCACAACTAAGTACCATGGCGCCATCTATCAATTGGGCATTGCATACAAAACTTGCCGGCACCAATAAAGTAGATTCAGTAATTGTAGGCCAACCAGAGTTTTACACAGCACTCAGCAACGAATTAAAAAATACGCCAATTAGCGTTTGGAAAAATTATTTAAAACTAAAATTGGTATTTGCATCTGCACCATATTTGGATAGTAAAACATTTAACGATCGTTTTGAATATCGTAAAACACTTACTGGCGCAAGCAAGCCGCAGCTTCGTTGGAAGAGAGTGTTAGACTCCGAAGAAGATGCCATTGGCGAGGCACTTGGGCAACTTTTTGTAAAAGAATATTTTAATGAAACTGCTAAAAAAAGATACGATGGTATTGTAGAAAATATTAGAGATGCATATAAAGAAAGAATTGCAAAACTCACTTGGATGGGCGATGACACAAAAGTAAAAGCGTACGAAAAGTTAGCAGGAATTTCAAAAAAAATTGGCTTTCCTGATAAGTGGAAAGATTTTACAAGCCTAGAAGTAACCGATGGCCCTTGGGTATTAAATGCACAAAGAGCCGCTGCATGGTGGCACAATTATTCTGTAAATAAATTGGGTAAACCTGTGGACAGAACAGAATGGGATATGACTCCACAAACCTACAATGCATATTACAACCCAAGCAATAATGAAATTGTATTGCCCGCAGGTATTTTTGCAGTACCAGGTTTTAAAGATGCAGAGCTAGATGATGCGCTTGTATATGGCTATGCGGCTGCATCTACAGTTGGCCACGAAATTACGCATGGTTTTGATGACCAAGGTCGCCAATACGATGCTAAAGGAAATCTTACAGATTGGTGGAGTGCAAAAGATGGTGAAGAATTTTCGGCACGTGCAAAAATGATTATAAACCAGTTTAATGAATTTGTACCTGTAGATACTTTGCACATAAATGGAGAAGCTACGCAAGGCGAAAACATTGCAGACCTTGGTGGTGTTTTATTAGGTATTGATGCATTTAAAAAAACTGATGCCTTTAAACAAAATAAAAACATTGCTGGGCTTACACAAATGCAGCGTTATTTTTTAGGCTATGCATTAGGTTGGATGTATGCTACACGAAATGAAACATTGGCTAATCGCATACTTACAGATGTGCATGCACCTGCAAAAGAAAGGGTAAATGGACCATTTGTAAACGTACCCGAATTTTATGAAGCTTTTGGTATAAAAAAAGGCGATAGAATGTATAGAGATGAAAGTTTGAGGGTGAATATTTGGTAAGGGTTTCTGGCAAAGAATAAGCATAAACAAATGGCGCAAAGAAAAAACTTTGCGCCATTTGTTTATTTTTTAAGAGAGATATGACTTTTGAATAGCTCCGATCTTTAGGGCGGAAGCAAATTAATTAAAACCATATGAGCTTTAGCCCAGAATATTTTTCGGCTTTAGCCAATATCACATCACTCTGTTAGATACTTATTAAAAAAATAATTTGATAATTGAAAGCAACTACTATAAAGTCAGTAGAATGTTGGTGGCTAAAGCCAAAATGCAAAATGGGCTAAAGCCCAAATCCATTTTTTATTTTTGTCCTCGTGCTAAAGCACGAGGCAATTCATAAAGCACGAGGCAATTCATAAAGCACGAGGCAATTCATAAAGCACGAGGCAATTCATAAAGCACGAGGCAATTCATAATGCAAGAGGCAATTCATAAAGCACGAGGCAATTCATAATGCAAGAGGCAATTCATAAAGCACGAGG
>JAYSOC010000549.1:0-18513 GCA_043723285.1 Ferruginibacter sp.
ATAAAACAGTAAGGTAGATTCATATATTATAGTAAAGGAAGTCGGCGATATATTTGCCGGCTTTCTTTATATTATGAAATCCTTTCCATTTACTCACTTATAGCTTCACTAATTAAAGCCAATATTTTTCATCTCTACAATCGCTTCAATAAAAATCTTATACGGTTTTAAAATTGTACCTACTTTTATACGCAATGCATTATATAATGTAATATCAAAAAAAGATACAAATGGTTTGGCAAACGAGTGAGTTGTTTGATACCAACGCTCGATAAATAAAGTAGAGATTATTAAATTAAAAAACATGCAAAAGAAAACAGTTGTTTTAGGTGCTTCTGAAAATAGAGGACGCTACAGTAATATGGCTGTAAGAAAATTGGTAGCACATAATCATCCGGTAATTGCAATTGGAATAAGACACGGTGTAATTGAAAATGTACCCATCGTAGAAGAACTACTACTACACAGCGTTGTAGATACTATAACACTGTATTTGAGCGAAAAAAATCAAAAAAAATATTATAATTATATTTTTTCACTTTCTCCAAAAAGAATCATATTTAACCCTGGTGCAGAAAATGATGAATTAGAACAACTTGCTATTGAAAAGGGTATAAAAACCATGAATGCGTGCACGCTAGTTTTACTTGCAACGGGCCAATATTAATTTTATTTTTTCAATTTATTTTTAGGGCTAAATAATAATAGTTACAGTATTGCGTTTTAATTCTTGAATATCCAATTCAAAAAAATCTATTTAAAACCACTTAGATGAAAACGCCAAAAAAGATTATGCTTATTGTGCTGTGTTCAATTTTAACAGCAACAAGCTTTGCACAAACAAAACAAAAATTGTATGCTGAATATCCAGAAACAATTTCCCTTAGTAAGACTATTATAACAGATGCTTTCTCTTATAATACTGGTACAGCTGTTTCTATAAGCTTATCATCAAACTTTAAATTTGCAGGTACAGTTATTAGCAACCAACAAAAGTATGATAATCTACAAACAATAATGATTCGTTCTTCAGAAAACAATGAATCTATTTTTCAGATATCTAAAATAACGAATAAAGATAAATCGATTTCTTATGCAGGTCTTATTATAAATAATAATGCTGCTGATGGTTATATAATAAAGAATAATAACGGTATTTATAGTTTACAAAAATTTGAATCGGGAAAGATTTTAGAGCCTTGTAAATTATAGATTTTTATTTAACGATACTGCAGATTGTCCTAAAATCCACCAATCGCAACTATCATAAAAATACCAACATGAAAAACTTTACACAAAAGTTATGCTTCATTGCATTGCTACTTGCATCAGTAAATGCATATAGCCAAGTTCCTAAACTTAACAGCCTAGCTTCAGCACCTCCAACTATTTTTCTTGATTTTGATGGCCAAACTGTGCAGAATGCTGCATGGAGAGGAGGGGCATCATTTGTATGTGACCCAGCATTATTTGATGCTACACAAATAACAGAAATATTTAATCGTGTAAGCGAAGATTATAGACCATTTGAGGTAAATGTTACAACAGATTCGACAGTTTTTTTAGCGGCTCCGCTAACACAAAGAATAAGAGTTATTGTAACACCTACAAGTGCTTGGTATCCTGGTGTAGGCGGTATTGCATATGTAAATAGCTTTACTTGGGGTAGCGATGTGCCATGCTTTGTTTTTCCTGATAAGCTTGGTAATAAAGCAAAATATGTAGGAGAATGTTGTTCACACGAAAGTGGTCATTCAGTTGGTCTTTCACATCAATCTAAATATAATTCAAGTTGCGCACTTTTAGAATCGTATAGTACTGGAAATGGGGTGGCATCAGACCAAACAAGTTGGGCACCAATAATGGGTAATAGCTATACCAAAAACATGACTGGGTGGAACGTTGGTCCTACACCTTTCGATTGCAGTGCGGCTCAAGATAATGTTTCTATTATTACTACTGCAAATGGCTTTGGCTATCGTGCAGATGATTATACAGAAATCTTAGATAATAGCACAACAGCTTTAAATCCATATACAATAAACGCTTCAGGAATAATAACAACGGCTACAGATAAAGATGCATTTAAAATTACACTTGCACAAAATAGTACCATACATTTAGATGTAAATCCATTTAGTTTAGGCGCAAATAATGCAGGAGCAAATCTTGATGTGCTGGTATCTTTATATAACAGTTCAAATGTATTATTAAGAACTTATGATCCAATAGCAACTATGAATGTAGTAATAGATACAGCTTTGGGAGCCGACACTTATTACATTGTTGTAGATGGTACAGGAAATGCAAATGCTAGCCAATACGGAAGCTTAGGTTCATATACAATTACTGGTTCAAGAGGAGTTTTGGCTATTCACAATGTAACATTACAAGGTAAAATAAATAATAAATCTCATAACCTTGCATGGGATATTATTGCAGACGAACCAATCGTTAAACAAGTGCTAGAAGCATCTTCAAATGGAAAAGATTTTTCCCCAATAATGACAGATATAACAGGAACAAAAAGTTTTAACTATACACCCAATGTATCTGGAACATTATTTTACAGACTAAAAATAACTTCTTCAATTGGAGAAAATAGCTACTCGAATATAATATTGCTAAAAGCAAGTGGCGATGAAAAATTGTTTACAGTTTCTACATTGGCACAGCAAGATATTCGTGTAACATCCTTAGCAAACTATAACTACAACTTATACGATGCCAATGCAAGATTAATAACAAAAGGAAAAGAAATAAAAGGTATTAACAACATCAATATTGAATATCTACCTAAGGGAATGTATATACTACAAATGATGAATGACAATTATAAACAAACAGAAAGAATTATAAAACAGTAAGGTAGATTCATGTGTATTAAGGTAAGGAAGTCGGCGTTAGGGGCCGGCTTTCTTTATTTTAGGGAACCCTTATCCATCAACTCATCTGTAGTTTCCCCTATAAATTCCAACATTTTATTTTTGCCATGTTTTTTTATGGCACTGGTTACAAAATGTTGAGGTAAAAATTGCCAAGTTTTTTTCATGGCTTCTAAAAAATCTTTTACATTTTTGCTTACCACACGTTGGCTTTCTTTATCGCTTTTTGTAAAGGCTAGGCTAAAAGATATATTCCAAGTTTTTAAATTTTCTAAAAATTCTAAATCTATTTTTTGTGGGCTATGCCTTGCATCAATTAATACAAAAAGGTGCGAAAGATTTTCACGCTTGCGTAAATAATTTTCTATCATTTGCTCCCATTTTCTTCTACTACTAATACTCACTTTAGCAAAACCATAACCGGGTAAATCTACTAGATACCATTTTTTATCAGCTACAAGTTTTTTACCTTCTTCGCCATTATTACTTATTATTTCAAAATGATTAATCATTTGTGTTTTACCAGGTGAGCCAGATGTTTTAGCCAATTTATCGTTGTTGCACAACATATTTATTAAAGATGATTTTCCAACATTACTGCGCCCAATAAAGGCAAATTCAGGTCTATCAGGTGCAGGGCATTTTTCAAAATCGGGACTGCTTATAACGTATGTGGCTTTCTTAATGTGCATTATTCATGTTTAATATACGGCAAATTTAACTTTATATAAGCATCTAAAGCACTTAACTCTATTTAACCTCTGTCTTAAAGCACTTATATTTGCAATACAAATGGCAAATTTTGAACATGATACAATCGTTCCAAACAAAGAATCGGAACTAAGCAAAAAAAATCAGGTAGCAGATATGTTTGATAGCATAGCGCACCGTTACGATTTTCTAAATAGATTTTTAAGTGTAGGTATAGATGTGGGCTGGCGAAAAAAAGCCATTGATTATTTAAAAGATATTCAGCCAAAAAAAATATTGGATGTAGCCACTGGTACCGCTGATGTGGCATTGATGACGGAAAAGATTTTAAAACCTTCATCAATCATTGGAATTGACATAAGCGATGGTATGTTAGATGTTGGTAGAAAAAAAATCGAAATTGCAGGCGTAGAAAAAATAATACAATTGTACAATGGCGATAGTGCTGCAATACAATTTGAAGACAATAGTTTTGATGCAGTAACGGTAGCATTTGGGGTAAGAAATTTTGAATATTTAGAAAAAGGGTTATCAGAAATACGAAGAGTACTGCGCCCAGGAGGAAAATTGGTGGTATTAGAATTTAGCAGGCCAAAAAATGTTTTTGTAAAAGGATTTTATAATTTTTATATGAAATTGGTTTCGCCCAATATTGCTAAACTTTTTTCTAAAAACAAATACGCTTATGAATATTTAGATGCATCTATTAAAAAATTTCCAGAAGGAAAAGATTTTATCAATATCTTGAATACCGTTGGCTTTAAAAACACTATCAATAAACCATTGAGCTTAGGCATATGCAGCATCTATTGCGGAACAAAATAGCATTTTTTATAACATTGGCAATTGTGCTACCCAAGTTTGGGCATGCACAAATAGAGCGTGAAATAAATTCACCAGATCATGATGATCAAAAATTTCATTTTGGCATTAGCCTTGGTGTAAACCGCTCTCATTATGGCATTGTGCACAGTTCTCGTTTTCTTGAATTTGATAGTGTGAATGTCATTGAAAGTGTAAACAGTACTGGTATTAATCTTGCAGGTTTAGTAAATATGCGCATTAGCAATCATTTAGATATTAGAACTTATCCTTTAAATTTGGTGTTTACCGAAAAAGTTTTTCAATATAGCCTTAAAACACCTGACAAATTAAAAGGCGAAGACTCCCTTACTTTAAAAAAAGTTCAAGGTATTACAATGTCTCTTCCGTTTCATTTAAAATTTTCTAGCGATCGTATTAATAATTTCAAAGTATTTATTGTTGCTGGTGGAAGATTAGATTATGATCTTGCAGCAAATGCAGGTAAAAAAAATAATGATGATGCGCTTACATTGCAAAAGCTAGATTATGCAGCAGAAGCAGGTATTGGCTTTCACTTTTACTTTCCTGTATTTGTACTTACGCCCGAAATTAAAATAACCTATGGTTTGCGCAATGTTTTATCTAACGATACTCGTTTAAAATATACCAATACAATAGATCAAATAAATGCACGAGCTATTACTTTTTCACTTACGGTGGAATAAAAAGTAAAATATTTATAAATAAGAAAAAGGCAAATGTTGATACGTTTGCCTTTTTCAATTATGATACACTAATGCTTATTTTAAATTAGGTTGAAGAACTTTGAAACATTGTTACAGAATGTCTTTGCGAATAAATATCGTTCAAGTAGCTGTTTGGTCGAATCGTACAAAACGAAGAATAGACTAATGCAAAGGCCGTATCTGTTATAATTTTTTTTTCAATTACTATAACATTGTTTCAAAATTATACAATATTATTTTTTGTATAAAAAAAGGCCGCTGCCCTCTACTGCAGCGACCCCTAAATAAACATCCCGTGTTTATATAGCACACATTGCGTGTTCTATTCCTTTATTATTTTTTCAATAGTACCATTTGCCAATTTCAAAACATATAACCCGCTTGGCAAACTACTTAAATTCATTATTTCAAACACATTTTTAATGTTGATTGTTCTAACAATTCTACCATCAGCATTTATTAATGTTGCTTGTGTGTTTAACAATGTTCTATCGTTTATCTGTAAAGTAGTGTTGTCTTTTACAGGGTTAGGATAAATTGCTGTTGCATTATTTTGCTTATTTGTTATTTTAATGATGTTACTGTATTTAAAACTACCATCTTTATCAATCGATTTTAGGCGAATGAAATAAACCGCTTCTATATAATTGTATAACGTAAATGGATAATTGTTTATACTACCATTATTTGCAACAACTGATCCACCTTTTTTAAAGTTGTTAGCATCAACACTGTATTCTACCTCAAAGTTAGAAACGTTTATTTCGTTTTCAGTTCTCCATTTCAAATCGATATCATTGCCATTTCTTTGACCATAAAAATTAGTGATAGATAAAGAAACAACTGAAACAGTAGCAACTGGTATTGTATAAGCAGCCACATTACTTAGGTTGCCAGTATTGTCGTAAGCAGCATAGTTGAAAATAATATTATCATTATAACCTGGTGCAGGATCTAAGCGTAAGCCAGCTGCTTGTGCAGGAGTAAGTATAATACCGCCTGGGTTTGCTGCTAATACTGCTTCTGTTAAATCTGCAAAGCCACCTGTACATAATGCGCCCGGTGGTGTAGCAGGGCAAGGAATACTTAATACACCTTGCGATGCTTTAGGTACACTTGTTATAACATAATAATTTATTGTGCCATCTGCATCTGCACCACTCAAAGCTGGTATAGAAGTAGGACCATTTGAGTTGTTCATTTTTGGCGCCAATATATTTGTAGAACTAGGCGGAACTCCAGAAACTGGAATGGTATATGAACTTGCATTGCTTATTAAGCCACTGTTATCAGTAGCATGATAATCGAAAACTACATTACCTGTATAATCAACAGCAGGATCAAATTTTAATGTAGCCATTTGTGCCACAGTTAAAATAGTACCAGCAGTTATGGTTGTAATTGTTCCTGTACAAGGCTCAGTGCCATTACTACAATAACTTAATACACCTTGTGTAGCTGTCGGAATAGTTTCAATAGTATAATTAGCAATTGTTCCGTCTGCATCTGTAGCAATTAAACCAGGAATTAATGTAGCAGCATTGTTATGCGACATTGCTGGAGAAATAACTGCATTGGTAATTGGAGGATTGCTTACAACTGGTATGCCATAATTTGCTGTACCACTAACTGCTCCAGTATTATCCGTAGTAACATAACTAAAATTAACTGTTCCTGTAAAACCAGACGCAGGATCAAAACGCATACCTGCTGCTTGTGCAGTTGTTAACACAATACCTGCAGGGTTTGCTGCTAAAACTGCTGCTGTTAAATCTGCAAATCCACCTGTACAAATAGCACCAGTAGGTGTTGCAGGGCATGTAATACTTAATACACCTTGTGTAGCATTTGGCACGCTAACCAAAGTATAACTTGCAATGGTACCATCAGCATCTGCACCTACCAATGCAGGTATGGCCGTTGCTGCATTTGTATTTGACATAGAAGTTGCAGTAATATTTTTTGCAGCAGGCGGTATATTTCCTGTACCCGATACTGGTAAATTATATTTTGCAGTATTACTTACTAAACCCAGATTATCTGTAGATGTGTAATTGAAACTTGCCACACCAGTAAATGTTGGAGCAGGATCAAAACGCATTGCTGCCGATTGTGCTGGCGTTAATGGAATACCGTTTGGATAGTTACTTAAAATAGCATCCGTTAAATCTGCAAACCCTCCTGTACATGTAGCACCTATTGGTGTTGCAGGGCATGGAATACTCAACACACCTTGTGTTGTGGAAGGTAACGATGTAATATTATAACTAGCTATTGTACCGTCTGCATCAGTAGCATTTAAAGCTAATATTGCAGTTGGACCATTTGTGTTTGGCATTAGTGTTGCTGTAACATCTATACTCACTGGTGGCTGTGCTGCCACTGTAAGACTGTAGGTAGCAGGTGCACTTATGTTGCTATTATTATCTGTACTTGTATAAGCAAATGTTGCTGTGCCAGAAAAACCTACAGCTGGAGCAAATTTTAATGTAGCGGCTTGTGCAGCTGTTAAAACGGTACCTGCTGTAATGGTTGTTACTATTCCTGTACATGGTGCAGTACCATTGCTGCAATAAGATAAAATACCTTGTGCTCCTGTCGGAATAGTTGAAATAGTATAGTTTGCAATTGTACCATCAGCATCAGCTGCTGACAATGCAGGAATAAGGGTAGCTGCTGCATTAAAAGGTACAGTTGCAGCAATGTTTGAAGAAACAGGCGCAGTATTTACAATTGGCAAATTGTATGTTGCAGTATTACCTACTAAACTTGCGTTATCTGTAGCATTGTATGTAAAAGAAGCTGTACCTACAAAACCAGGCGCAGGATCAAACTGTAAAGTAGTTGCTTGTGCAGGTGTTAAAACTTGTCCTGCTGTAACTACTGTGCCTCCGCAACAAGTTAATACTCCTTGTAGTGCTAATGGAATAGTGGTAATTTTATAACTAGCAACAGTACCATCCAAATCATTTGCCTGCAATGGCGGAATTGAAGTAGCGCCTAAGTTATTATTTAATGATTGAGCTGTTATATTATCCGCTAATGGTGGTCTTGCCGGAGTTGCAGTAGCAGCTACTGGAATAGTATAGTTTGCTGTATTGCTTGTATTACCGCTATTATCAAGCGCCGTATAAGTAAATGTTGCATTGCCTACAAAACCTGCAGTTGGATCAAATTTTAAAGTAGCCATTTGTGTGGCACTTAAAACGGTACCAGCTGTAATGGTTGTTACGGTGCCTGTACATGGTTCGGTTCCATTACTACAATATGATAACACCCCTTGTCCTACAGGAGGGACTGTAGCAATAGTATAACTTGCTATTGTACCATCAATATCAGATGAATTTAAACCTTGTATTGCAGTAGGGCCATTTGTATTAACCATACTGTTTTCCATAATATTATTTGATACTGGAGGTTGTGCAATTACTGGCAACTGATATGTTGCCGTATTGCTTAAGTTACCAGTATTATCGGTAGCTGTAAAAGTAAATTGTGCTGTGCCTACAAAATTTGCAGCTGGATCAAATTTTAATGTAGCCATTTGTGTTGGCGTTAAAATTGTTCCTGCAGTAATGGCAGTTACAGTACCTGTGCATGGTTCTGTACCATTGCTACAATAAGACAATACGCCTTGTGCTGCAGTTGGTATAGTGGCAATAGTATAAGTAGCAATAGTGCCATCAGCATCTGCTGCTACTAAACCTGGTATAGGCGTTGCAGCATTGCCTTGTAGCAATGCTTTGTTTATAAAGTTATTGGCAACTGGCGGCGTGTTAATTATGTTTGCAACATTTGCTGCAGCTACTACTGGTATTGTGTATGCAGCTACATTACTTAAATTTCCAGTATTATCATAAGCCGCATAATTAAAAATTGCATTTCCAGTAAATCCATTCGCTGGTGTAAATCTTAAAGCTGCTGATTGTGCAGGTGTTAAAACTATACCACCTGGGTTTGCTGCCAATACCGCTGCTGTTAAATTTGCAAAACCTCCTGTACATGTTGCACCTACTGGTGTAGCAGGACAAGGAATACTTATTACACCTTGTGATGTAGGTGGCACACTTGTAATAACTAAATTACTTATTGTACCATCGGCATCTACACTACTTAATGCAGGTATAGATGTTGTACCACTTGTATTCGTCATTTTTGGTGCAAGTATATCTTCAGACTTTGGCGTTAAACTACTTACTGGAATGGTGTAAGTGCTGCTATTGCTTATCAAACCACTGTTATCGGTAGCATGATAATTAAATACCACATTACCTGCATAACCAGCAGCAGGGTCGAAACGCATACCTGCCATTTGTGTTGGCGTAAGTGGAATACCTGTAAGTGGATAAGCATAAATTATATTAGTTAATACCGCAGCAGTTAAATCTGCAAAACCTCCTACACAGGTAGCACCTGCAGGCGTTGGATTTGGAACAGTACCGCATGGAATACTAATTACACCTTGTGATGTAGGAGGTATTGACTCTATAGTATAACCTGCAATTGTACCATCCACATCGCTACCAATAAATGCTGGTACTACAGTAGGACCATTTGCTTGAGACATTGATGGTGCTATAATTGGATTTGTTGTAGGCGGCAAACTGCTTACTGGTATTGTATAAATTGCACCAGCACTCGTTGCTCCACTATTATCTGTGGTTGAGTAAGAAAAATCTACTTTGCCGCTAAAACCTGGAGCAGGATCAAAACGCATACCAGCTGCTTGTGCAGGTGTTAAAACTATTCCAGCAGGATTTGCTGTAAGTACAGCAGCAGTTAAATCTGCAAATCCTCCCGTACATGTGGCGCCTGTAGGTGTAGCAGGGCAAGGAATACTTAACACACCTTGTGCAGCATCTGGCACTGAACTTAATTTGTAACTTACTATACTTCCACCTGCATCAGCATCGGTACCAATTAATGCTGTAATTGCAGTAGGGCCATTTGTATTTGGCATTAGAGCTGCAACAATATTTTTAGCCACTGGTGGTATATTTCCTGCACCAGATACAGGAATGGTATATGTAGAAATATTACTTGTAAGACCATTGTTATCTACAGCACCATATTTAAATGGCGCTAATCCAGTAAAACCTGCAGCAGGATCAAATCTTAATGCAGCTGCTTGAGCAAGTGTTAAAGAGATACCACCAAGATTTGCATCTAGTACAGCTTGAGTTAAATCTGCAAAACCTCCTGTACAAGTAGCACCAGCTGGTGTAGCAGGGCAAGGAATAGAAATTACACCTTGTGCAGCACCTGGCACACTAAATATTTTATAACTAGTTATACTACCATCTAAATCTGTACCGTTTAAAGCTGTTATTGCTGTTGGTCCATTGGTATTTGGCATACTAGCATTGGTAATATCATTTGTAACCGGTGGTTGCACTGGCACTACTATGCTATAAGTTGCAGGAGCACTTATTAAACCATTATTGTCAGTTACTATATAATTAAAAGGAGCAATCCCGCTAAAACCTGTTGTAGGTGAAAATCTTATACCTGCTGCTTGTGCAGGCGTTAAAACTATACCACCAGGATTTGCAGCTAAAACCGCTGGGGTTAAATTTGCAAAACCACCAGTACAAGTAGCACCTGCAGGAGTTGCAGGACAAGGAATACTAATTATACCTTGTGCAGCTGTAGGTACAGTTGTTATGGTAAAATTAGCAATCGTACCATCTGCATCAGTACCAGATAATACAGAAATAACCACTGGTGCTGAGTTAAAAGCAACTATAGCGTTAATGTTTGATGCTACTGGAGGTGTATTTACTACTGGCAGATTATATGTAGCAATATTACTCACTAAACCTGTATTATCTGTTGCATAATAAGTAAAATTAGCAGTACCAATGAAACCAGCTGCTGGGTCAAATTGTAAAGTCGCAGCTTGTGCGGGTGTTAAATCTTGATTGACTGTAACTGGTGTGCCACCACAACAAGTTAAAATTCCTTCTGCTACTAATGGAAGCGATAAAATTTTATAAGAAGCAACTGAGCCATCCAAATCATTTGCTTGCAAAGCTGGAATGGCAGTATTACCAAGACTATTATTTATTGGTTGTGCAGTAATATTATCTGCTAAAGGTGGTCTTGCAGTTGTTGCAGTTGCTGTTACTGGTATGGTGTAATTTGCAGAGTTACTTATATTACCATTATTATCAACTGCATTATACCTAAATACTGCATTGCCTATAAAACCTGCAATTGGGTCAAATTTTAATGTAGCCATTTGTGAAGCCGACAATACCGTACCTGCTGTAATTGCTGTAACAGCTCCTGTACAAGGTGCTGTACCATTGCTACAATAAGACAAAGTACCTTCAGTTAACAAAGCAGGTATTGATGTAATATTATAAGAAGCAATTGTACCATCTACATCAGAAGAATTTAAACCTTGTATGGCAGTAGGCCCATTTGTATTAGGCATACTGTTCTCCATTATATTATTAGATACTGGTGGCAAAGAAATAACTGGCAACTGATATGTAGCCGTATTGCTTATGTTACCATCATTATCAACTGCTGTAAAAGTAAACTTTGCAGTTCCTATAAAATTAGCAGCAGGATCAAATTTTAATGTTGCCATTTGTGCTGGCGTTAAAACAGTACCTGCAGTAATATTAGTTACAACACCAGTACATGGGTTTGTACCATTAGTACAATAAGATAAAACACCTTCAGTAGCTAATGGAATAGTTGTTATTGTATAATTTAATATCGTACCATCTATATCACTTGAAGTTAAACCTGGAATAAGAGTTGCACCATTAGCTTGTGGCATTGCTGCATTTGTAAAATTATCTGAAGTAGGAGGGTAAGGATATTTTTGTATTACTTTACTAAAAGAAATATCTCCTAAAACATAAGCTTGCCCGGCAGGATTATTAATCGCCCCAGGTCCTTGATCCCATACAAAAGTAAGTTCTGTAATTTGATTACTAAACTGTACCAATATAGTTGCACCTTGCGCTACTGGGCTACTTGTGCCTGCATTGGCATCTGTAAGTGTGGCGTTTCCATAAGCACTATTTCCACTTATTAATACGGTATCTGCTCCTGCACGAGTAGCTTGAAATTTAGTAACTATTGGGTTTGGTACATTTACGTTGCCATTTTTAGCAGTAAATGTAACCCTGTCAACATAAGTAAGGGCAACACCAGATGCTCTATCCATATCGCCTAAATAAAAAGACACGGTTGTTACTGGCTGAGAAAAAGTAATTTTAGTAGTGGTATTAGTTGTAAGTGTAGTCCAATCTACCCATTGCACCAATGGATTAAAACCGGTTGTACCAGGCAGAAACCAGGTAATACCACCTGCGGCTCCAGTGATGGGTGTATTATTTTGAAAAGCATTGTTATCTGCAGCTGTACCAGTAGCAGTTATATTGCCTGCGGCGGATGAGTTTACAATACTTAATACAGCTGTAATGCCGGAGCCATCTACATTTGTAATGGTCTTATTAAATGTACCAGCTGTAATGCCGGCAGAACCCCAATGGAGGTTGTAAGTTTGTGAAAAGGAATTGATGGAAATAAACATCAATAAGGATAAAATTAATTGTTTTAACATGTGGGGAGTTTAAATTTTAATAATTGTAGAGAAATTGGTTTGTTTTAAAAAATTTATATTAAATATTTATAGTATAAGTATAGCTTTTTTCTATTGTTTGTACGCTATTAACGACATTTATTATATATTATTGTTGTCGTAAAAAACCTACAAAAATGTAGTTTTGTCCTATAATGCTTTGCAGTATTGGCATTAATCAAAAAACCCCAACTAAAAATAGTTCGAGGTTTTTAAAAAAAAATGACACGTTTTTTTAAAATATTAAAAAAAATATATTCAATAAAAAATCATGTTATTGAATATAGTAATTTATTTTAAACATATTTAAATCAAGACCAGCGGTTACTAAAGTGGTATGGCGAAGAGCTTTACTTAAACGTTATTTTAGTTTGAGGAAACATCAACTGATAAATTAATCTAATGCACATTCTGATGCATAATAAAAGATGAGTCCCGAAGCTTTTTCAAAAACATTTTTAGTTTACTTTGTTTTTTACTTCGAGCTTTGTTACAAATGTGTCAGACACCTATTGCGGACTGTAAAAATTTTAAAGACTTTAAGAGAGGTGTCAGACACATGGGGAGGCGCACCAGGGCTCGAATGGAAAGCTGTTTTTTCTGCTTGCGGAGCTTTCACACTTACCGGAAAGTAGTTTTTTTGGCTTTTTTGCTTATCTTTACTAACCTCATCAATCGAAACTTTTCTGTCATATAAGTTTTACAATCTGATGCATAATAAAAGATGAATAATGGTATGCCTATGAAGTGAGTGACACAACAATGATGACCATAGCTGTGTTTTAGTTTGGACAATTTTTTTGCAATGCATAAATATCCTTCTGTATTTTTGCTTTGCTACATTTATTTGCAAGAAGAGAGCATTCTCAAACTATTTGCGCACATAATAAAAAAGCAACCATCACTGATTGCTTTTTATTAGAATTATAATCTCGTTATTAAAAATCGTAATTTCTTTTAAACATATTCAAACGAACACCGGCAGTTACTAATGTGGTGTTACTTTCACCTGTAAAGTTTTGTATTTTATATAACCTTGTTTGAAAAGACGCATCAAAAAATAAATTTTCTCTTAGCTCATACGATACTTGAAAAGTGCCATTAAAGCAAGTTGCTTTTGCACCACCGCCTACTGTAAAATTATTATTAGCAGCTACAGATCTTGTTATATAATTTTTAAAAATATTGCCGCCGTTATTTAAGCCAGCAGTATCTATTCCTTGATAATAATAAATTGCCTTTGCATAAATATTCCATTTGGGTGCAGGTTGGTAATGTGCTATGCCAATAAACTCTTGAAAATTGGCACCAAGCGGATGTGCCAATGGTTGGTTGTAATGGGTGTAATTTGCAATGGTATCGTAATGAGAATAGGTAAATGGTCTTACTCTATTTATTTCACCCTGCACATCTAAGTTTCTTACACCAAATGCATCTACATATTTAAACCCAGCTTGTATGCCAAATTTATTTACCCAACTTGTAGGATTGTTTTTTACTTCGCTCAATACAAATTCATCTAACATAAACTGCCCGTATAATTGTACTCTGTGTGCAAGGTTTGCTTTAAAATCTAAACCTGCTACAGCATTGTCGGGGCTTCCTACAGTGCCTTCAATATGCCTATAAAATATTATTGGATTTAGGTATTGAAAATCAAAACGATTTTTTCTTCCAAAAACCACACCTTCAAACAAACCAACGTTAAGCCATTTTGTAACGTTCATACTTAAATGGTGCATTGCAGCATATTTTCTATCTAATAAAGTATCGCTTGTTTTAGTGAACTGTGGCATCAGTTCCATAAAAATATTTTGGTAATTAAGCTTCCATATTTTGGTATTTATTTTGGCAAACAAATAACTGTTTCCCCAATCGCTCAAAAACAAACTTCTGTAACCATTACCAATAAAATTTTTATCGTAACCAATTTGAAAGTCAATAAATTTTGCAGCACTAAAAGTTACATAACCTCTAGCATCAAAATAATCAACTCCTGTTTTTTTAAATTGTTTGTAAAACCCTACACCAGGCACAGCCCTAAAACTATTTACTTGTTGCTGAAAAAACTGTGGTCCTCTTTCTTGGTTATCGGTAACCCAAGATGAAAACCCAACTTTTTTTGCAATAAGCCCACGCACACTTATACCACGAGAGTTCAAAAATATTCCTTGGTCGTAACCTGGCTCTATGGCTTGGTGTATTTGTAATATTGGATTTACAGCAAGAAAAAAATCTTTGTTATTCACCTCTACCATATTCGCCTTTGTTTTGTATAACGATTTAAACAAAGGTTTTTTACTCATAAATTCTTCCTTAGGCGTAGTTACCCATTCGCTGTTGTTCATCAACAAACTTTGCAGGTTTGCTTCATCTACTGGCGTAAGGTCAAGATCTGTCCATTCTTTGTATTTATCTACACCTGCACTATCTTTATAACCCATACGTGCACTGTCTAAAAAAGTAGCTTCTCGTACAATAAACTTTCTGTTAAATGGGCGAAGTGTAGAAAAATTAAGATGGGTATTGAATTGTTGTTTTATTTCTAACCTATCTATAAAATGATATTCTTTTGCCCCTTGGTTTAAATAAGTAGATTGCGCAAAAGCACTAACTGGTAAAATAAAAACGATAAGTTTGAAAAAGCTTTTAATAATTTGCATCTAGAATTGTATTTTGATTTTAAAACTAATGAATTAATCGTATGCAAAAGTATCTTTTTAAGAACATATTTGTAGTAAATGAAGGAAAAATTGAATGTAAAGATGTTTTAGTACTAGGTGAACGTATTGAAAAAATTGGCAATAATATTTCTGAAAAGGGCAATATCATTGAAATTGCTGGAGAAAATAAACATCTTTTTCCAGGGTTGATAGACGACCAAGTCCATTTTAGAGAGCCTGGTCTTACACATAAAGCAACCATTGCTACCGAAAGTGCCGCAGCTGTTGCTGGTGGTGTAACTAGTTTTATGGAAATGCCCAACACTATTCCCAATGCACTTACCTTAAATTTATTGGAAGATAAATATAAAATAGCTGCTCAAAGTTCTCTGGCTAATTATTCTTTTTTTATGGGTGTAAGCAATGATAATGCTAAAGAAGCATTGCGGGTAAATGAATTTAAAAATAATATTTGTGGGCTAAAAATATTTATGGGCAGCAGCACAGGCAATATGCTCGTGAACAATCATACCACACTCGATAAACTTTTTAGCGAAAGTGAAGTGCTCATTGCTACCCATTGCGAAGACGAAAGGATTATTAGACAACAATATGAAAAAATAAAAGCTGCAAAAGAAAATTTAGACCCATCTGACCATCCACTCATACGCAATGAAGAAGCGTGCTACGAAAGCTCTATAACAGCTATTCAATTTGCTAAAAAGTACAATAGTCGTTTACATATTTTGCATATTTCTACCGAAAAAGAATTGCAATTGTTTGGCAATATGTTGCCTTTAAAAGATAAAAGAATAACAGCAGAAGTTTGTGTTCATCACCTACACTTTACGGCAGATGATTATGAAAGATTAGGCTACAAAATAAAATGCAACCCTGCCATAAAAGTACCACACAATAAAGCTGCCTTGTGGGAAGCCTTGCTAGATGATAGGCTAGATGTAATAGCCACAGACCATGCACCACATTTATTATCAGAAAAAGAACCGCCTTATGAGCATGCGCATGCTGGGCTACCATTGGTACAACATAGTTTGCAATTGATGTTGCATTATTACAAAGAAGGAAAAATATCTTTAGAAAAAATTGCTGAAAAAATGAGCCATGCCGTGGCAGATTGTTTTCAGATAAACGAAAGAGGTTACATTAGAGAAGGTTATTTTGCAGATTTGGTGATGGTAGATTTAAAAAAAGATTACTCCGTTTCCAATAAAAATATTTTGTACAAATGTGGATGGAGCCCGCTTGAAGGCTTTCATTTTAATGCCTCTATAGAAAAAACAATGGTAAGTGGTAATATGGTTTATGAAAATGGCGTAGTAAATGCATCTCATGTGGGAAGGCGAATGGAATTTGTGAGAAGCTAGTTTAGGATTGATTGATAATTATTTTAATTGAAAAGTTATTGTTTAGAAAGTTTAGAAGTTTAGTTTATCAAATTTAATGGAAAACTAAACTTCTAAACCCTAAACTTTCTAAACCAATTTATGCCAAATGGAAATTGACAAAACAACCCTTGCCGACCTTGTAATCTTTGATAGAGAAGATGAATTTTCTATTTTTAATAAAATAAATTTTACCATAACTAGTAGAGGTAAAGAACAGCTGCGTTCTAATTTGCTAAACCCATTGGCTGATATTGCAAGTATAGAAAATGTACAGCAAACCATTGGCTATATAAAAGATAAAAAAGAACATTGGTCACATATTATTACCAATGGAACGCTAATGGTGGTTGAAAAATTTTTTGAATCGCAAATAGATCCCATACCTTCCAATCCTGCATCATTACAAGCTTTTAGTTATAAGATTTTGCATGGGCACGATTTTAATTTGGTAAAATATTCTGTACGCCATTGTTTTGATTTTATAAAAGGAATGCAGCAAGCTGTGCAATATTTTTTACAAAATGATACCCCACAACCTTTAAAAAAACAACTCGAAGAAGCACAAAAAATATTAGATAAACCAATGCTTAATATTGTGCGCACAAAAAAAAGAGCCGCAGATTTGACGCCACCCGAAATGCTCGACCTTGCTCATTTTATAAAATACAAGTACAAACTCAACATGTTTGAGTTGATAATTATTTTTAGCAAATTAGATGCGTGGTATAGTATGGCAATGGCTGTAGATAAATACAACCTTGCTTTACCAAAATTTATAGACGATAATTTACCATATGTAGAAGCAAAAGATTTGTATCATCTTTTATTGGAGGCGCCAGTTTCCTATAATGTTACGCTAAACCAAGCTACAAATTTTTTATTTCTTACTGGCGCAAATATGGCTGGCAAAAGTACTTTTATAAAAGCTTGTGGCACGGCTGTGTACCTAGCACATACGGGTATGGGCGTACCTGCTGCACAAATGCAACTCAGTTTTTTCGATGGCATACTAAGCAATATAAATGTGATTGACAATATTGCCAAGGGCGAAAGTTATTTCTTTAACGAAGTGCAACGCATAAAAGCTACTGTACAAAAAGTAACCAACGGTAAAAAATGGTTGATACTGATTGATGAATTATTTAAAGGTACCAATGTGCAAGACGCTATGAAGTGCAGCAGCACAGTGATAGAAGGGTTACTCAAAATAAAAAATTCTATTTTTATTCTCTCCACACATTTGTACGAAATAGGCGATGAGTTAAAAAAACACCCCAATATTTGTTTCAATTATTTTGAAACTTCGGTGATAGATGATCAGCTAAGTTTTAGCTATCAGTTAAAAGAAGGCATAAGTAATGATAGGCTGGGTTATTTGATATTGAAGAAAGAAGGGGTAGTGGGGATGCTGGAAAAAATTTAAAACATACAAAAATTTACAAAGATTTTTCGGGTAAAAAATCTTTTGGTGAACACTCTAATATTTTTGCGAGCTCATTTAGATGATTCAAATTATACTTTGCTCTATACTCAGGGTTTTCAATATTGCCTATGAAACCTATAGATACATCTAGCATATACGCCAATTCCTTTTGAGAAATTCCTTTCTCAATTCTTTTTTTACGTACAGCATTTATCACGTACTGTTCAATCTTGCTATGGAGTTTTTTAGGCATTATTTGTCTGACAACAAAT
>JAYSOC010000550.1:0-2852 GCA_043723285.1 Ferruginibacter sp.
AGCAACTGGTGGTGGTGGTAAGTAAAAGGAAGAGACTTATTTAATACAAGGTTTTCATGCTTTAATATTGAAAATTGTTTATTGAGCGTTGAACTTTTAAAAGTTTATTATTTAAAATGTTCAATATTCAATGTTCAACCCTCAAATGTAAAGTGTAGAACATTTAGCTAGAAAGTAAGCACATTTTAAGATTAGATATTTTTTAAAACATTTAAAATAAAACGCTCCTCAAGGTGTAAAGCATAAAACTTTTCTTTGGGGAGTTTTTGAGAAATTAATATTATGAGTGCAACAATAACAGCAGCAGATATAAATAAATTACGTCAAGCCACAGGTGCTGGTATGATGGATTGTCGCAAGGCGCTTACAGAAAGCAATGGTGATTTTGAAGGAGCTATAGATTGGCTTCGCAAACAAGGCCAAAAAGTAGCTGCAAAACGCAGCGATCGTGAAGCAAAAGAAGGTGTTGTAATTGCTATGACAACTGCAGATAAAAAAGCAGGTATCGTACTTTGTATTAGTTGCGAAACAGATTTTGTAAGTAAAAATGCAGACTTCGTAGCATTTGCACAAGGCATAGCTGACGCAGCAATTGCAAACAATATAAAAAGTGCGGAAGAATTGGGCAACGTAGAAATAAACGGTGCAAAAGTTTCTGACATGATAAACGATAAGCTTGCAGCTATTGGCGAAAAAATAGAAATACAAAAATTTGAAAGAGTAGAAGCGCCTTTTGTAGCAAGTTACATACATGGTGCATACCGCATGGGTGTATTGGTAGGTATGACACACGAAGCGCCAGAAGCTGGTAAAGATGTGGCTATGCAAATTGCAGCTATGAACCCATTAGCAATAGATGAGTCTGCAATAGACCCAGCTACTATAGCACGTGAAAAAGAAATAATTATAGAATTAATAAAAGCTGAAGGTAAGCCAGCAGAGATGGCGGAGAAAATATCAGTAGGGAAATTAAACAAATTTTTAAAAGATAATACGTTGCTTGCACAACCGTTTGTAAAAGATAATGGAAAATCTGTAGCTGAATATTTAAAAGCTACCAACGAAGACCTTAAGCTTACAGAGTTTAAGAGAGTAGCGCTTGGATAATTTTATACTACAACTTATAATATTTATGCCTCGATTTTTTCGAGGCATTTTCGTTACATAAAAATATGGGTATAAAAAAAGCAATCAATTATGATTGCCTTTTAAATTTATTATTGGTAATAATTACTTATTTCCTTTAAAACGCTTATCTGGTGTACCATCTTTTTTTAATGGTACATTTGTAGCAGATGTAGCTTTGTAACGCTTATCTGGCGTACCATCAGCTTTTAATTTTACACCACCAGTTGTTGCAGCGGCTGGTTTTGCAGCAGCAGTTTTTACAGCAGCCGGTGTTTTAGTTGTGTTAGCAGTAGCCGGTGTAGTTTTTGTTGTAGCAGCAGGTTTAACCGCCACTTCTTTTGCTGCTTTAGCTGGTGCTACAGCTGTTTTTGTTTGTGCAGAAGCAATACCTGCAAAACCTAATACAAAGGCAAAGGCAACGAATAATTTTTTCATAATGTTTTTTTAATTTTAAATTATTAAATTCTTTTGTAAAGAAACTAATTATATTGTTAAGTTGATGTAAAATATTGTTTAGTTAGTCATAAAAAAGTAAAAAGTGCTACAGTTACATTAAAAATATATTTGAGACAATTTAAAAAATTTTTTTACGTTTACGGAAAATAACCCCATTTTAAAATAATCTTATTGCCCATCTTTAATCGTCAACCAATGTCAACTAATTTTAAAATTTCTTTGCTTTCATTACTTTTTCTTTCATCAATAAAAATTGCAAACTGCCAAATACGAGAAGTGATAGAAGCTATAAAACCTACTAAGGCTTTTGTGGGCACTCCAATTTTAAATAAAAAATCTCAAGTGTTGCACATTGGTATTGGAGCACCCAATAATATTGCCTCATTTATTGACGCACCTGTTGCTACCATTAATACCATAGGCGGAATTTTAGGTAGTCTTGGCTTAGGCGGTGGTACTGCAGCATCTTCCAGCGCTACAAAAAATAAAGTGGGTCCCATAAATATAGAGTATGAATATTTAACAAAAGAAAACCTTGGAATTGGTATCGGCTTTTCTTATTCGGGAGCTACAGAAGTAGCAACAATTCCATTAATAACACCAACAACTACCACGGCAAAAATTTCTGCTACATCTATTTTGTTTTCTACAATTTATCATTTTTATATTACAGATAAATTAGACCCATATGCAAAAGGGTCCATTGGCGCAACCATATGGAAAGGAAGCTATAAAAATGCGGATGGATCTGATGCTGGGAAATTACCGCTTCCAACACCAATTGCATTCAGGGCTATTATTGGTCTGCGTTATTTTGTTAGTTCAAAAGTTGCGCCTTATGGCGAAGCTAGTTATAGTAACTTAAAATTTTCGGCAGCTATTGGTGTAGCTTTTAAAATTAAATAATCATTAAAATTTATAAAGTACAGTCGGCATTAATTTTCCATTTGCATAATCAAATGAATAAGATAATGTGCCTTTTTGTATGTTAGCAGTAGTTGAATTTGCTATAACTTTTCTATTGTGTTTTACAACTTGTTTAGCACACAAATATCCTAATGCAATTGCTAATGGATAGTCGCCTGCCCAGTGCACTTTATTATTTATCATGGCATAGCCCACAAGCCCTGTAATCGAATATCCAACAGGTTTTATCCATTTTTTTTCAGGATAATTTTCTGTAAGCACAGTTACAGTACTCATTAAAGTAGCCAAGTGGCCAGAAGGGAAAGCATCGTAGTACGGTGTATTGTTTTGATATGCTTTAA
>JAYSOC010000551.1:0-18498 GCA_043723285.1 Ferruginibacter sp.
GGTAAATCAAGATAAAATTTTTGAAGCTAATATAAGTAGTGGTGAAGGGCATTCTATTAAAGAATGGGTGGAAGAGTGTTTTACAATTGTTGGGAAAGATTATACAAATTATGTTACAGAAAATAAAAATTTTAAATCATCATATAAAAAATTGATATCTGATAATACATTGATTAAGTCATTGGGGTACAAACAAAATATTTCTTTTAACCAATTGGTAAAAAAGATGGTAATAGAAAATGAATAATCCTCAAAACATCCTCCTCGTACAACTCTACTCCAATGGCGATTGCCTTTATGCAACTACCATTGCTAGGCAAATAAAAAATGACTTTCCTAATTGTAAGCTTACATGGGCAATAGCCAATTCATGTAAAAATATTATAGCAAATAACCCCTACGTAGATGAAGTGATGGCAACCGATGAAGTAGCTAAAAACGATGCTGCAGCATTTAAAAAATTTAAGAAAAAAGTATTTGCAGAAAAAGCAGCAGGCAAATGGGATGAAGTTTTTGTAACCCATAATATGGACACCAACCTTGCTTTGTACGATGGTACAATACGGGGAATGATTTTAAGAGCGTATCCCACAAAAATAACAGTACCATTACAACCAATTTTAAAACTTACAGATGCAGAAATAAATAATACTACCATTTTTGCTGAGGCAAATAAACTACGCACTTTTAAAAATGTAATACTTTGGGAGTATGCGCCGCTCAGCGGACAAACAGAATTGAATATAGAATTGGTTATGGCTGTAGCAAAACGTATCGTTTTATTACCTTCTACCTGTATTATTTTATCGTCTGCCAATAAATTTGAAAGTACAGCAAATATTATTGATGCAAGCACATTATCTGTAAGAGAAAATGCAGCACTTACCCATTATTGCAGTTTGCTTATTGGTTGCAGTAGTGGTATTACATGGCTTAGTACTAGTAGTGCAGCAAAGTTTTTGCCCATGTTGCAATTATTAAATGCTCAAGCATATTTTATTAATACAGCTTCGGTAGATTTTAAAAGATATAATATTACTCATAATGGATTAATAGAAATGCCATCGTTTACAGAAGATAAAATATTTAATTGTGTAAATGAAATTTTAGAAAATGGCTTTAAGGCTGCTGAAAACTACAATGAGGAAATGCCCATTCAGTTTAACGCCACAAAAAATATAGTTTATAACCTGCTTGTATATGGCGAATTTGCAGCCATAATAAAACACATAAGTATTATAAAATCTATTTATGGATGGCACCCACTTTTTATAAAAGCTTTATTAATAGGGTTTATAACAGCTCCATTTAAATTGATAAAAAATGTTTGGAATAAAAAAGTTAGTAAAGCAAAATAATTTGTTTACTTAGGCAGCAAAATCTACATACAAAGCCTCTTTTTGATACACATTCATAAAAATTACCGAAATGAAATCAGCTCTACAAAAATTGTTTATTCTATTTATTTCTATAATCTCGTTTAGCAGTTGCCAAAATGAAGTGGCACAAATAATAAATGCAGCTACACATGCAGTGCCAGTAGCAAATGCTGGGCCTTCAAATATAATTCAGTTGCCTGTAAATACAGATACTTTAAAAGGTACTGGCTCTTCTGCTAATGGAGCTGTAATTGGGTATTTATGGAGTTTGGTATCGGGGCCTAATAGTCCTATTATTGTTAGCCCAAGCTCTCGTATTACATTAATAAAAGATTTGGTAGCTGGAAATTACATTTTTCAATTTGCAGTAATTGATAGTGCCGGTTATACAGGTGTTGATACTGTAACTATAAAGGTTATTCCGAGTACTGTACTACAACAACAAACGGTAATTTTACAGCCAAGCAATAATGCAGATGAATTTAACTTTGCTGTGCTTGGAGGAGTAAATGCTTCATCACATATAACTGAACTTGTTGCTGCATCATGGACAAATGGAGGTGTTCCCTTAACTGTGCGAGGAGCTTTTAAATTTAATTTAAATAATATTCCTTCAAATGCCACTTTGATTTCCGCAAAACTTAGTTTGTATTCCAATCCTACTCCATTAAATGGTCCTGGTACTGGAGCTTCCAATTCGGGCACTAATAATTCCATATGGATAAGAAGACTAACTTCAAATTGGACAACTTCTACCCCTTGGGTGTCTCAGCCAGCTGCAGACTCAAGTACAGAGGTATCTATACCTCACACTTCATTACCATCATTAGATTTAATAGATGTAAATGTAAAACCAATGGTAGAATCTATGAGAGTAAATGGAAATTATGGTATCATTATTAGATTACAGGATGAAGTTATTTATAACATCAGAAATTTCGCTTCAAGTACACATTCGGAAGCTGCAAAACATCCAAAACTAGTTCTAGTTTATCAATAAGATATAGCTTTAATACATATTAAAATGGTTGCCTTTTAAAGCAACCATTTTAATTTTATCCTTTCTTTAATTGGTATTTTAATTCTTCTTCCATCATTTCTTTTACCAACATAGGCAAATCATATTTTGGTTTCCAACCTAGTTTTGTATTTGCCTTAGTGGCATTTCCAATTAGTAATTCTACTTCTGCAGGTCTAAAATAGCGAGGGTGAATTCCTATAACTTGTTTGCCAATTGGTAAATTGTATTGTGAATTGCTACAAGATTTTATAAAAGCTTTTTCATCTACTCCCTCACCTTTAAAATCAAGGGTAATGCCAATTTCAGCAAAAGCCATTATAATAAAATCACGAATAGTAGTTGTAATTCCTGTTGCCAATACAAAATCTTCAGGCTCGTTATGTTGCAGCATTCTCCACATACCTTCTACATAATCTTTTGCATGGCCCCAATCTCTTTTTGCATCAAGGTTTCCTAGCATTAATGGGTCACTATCTAAGCCAAGTGCAATTCTGCTAATACCAATAGTTATTTTGCGAGTCACAAAACTTTCGCCTCTCAATGGGCTTTCGTGGTTAAACAAAATGCCATTTACCGCAAACATATTATAAGCTTCTCTATAATTTACCGTAATCCAATAGCCATATAATTTTGCCACACCATAAGGAGAGCGAGGGTAAAATGGCGTGCTTTCTTTTTGTGGAATTTCCTGTACCAGCCCATAAAGTTCCGAAGTAGAAGCTTGATAAAATTTAGTTTTTTCAGTGAGACCTAAAATTCTAATGGCTTCTAATATTCTCAAAACCCCGATTCCATCAGAATTTGCAGTGTATTCAGGCGTTTCAAAACTTACCTGTACGTGGCTTTGTGCACCAAGGTTGTAAATTTCGTCTGGCTGAGTTTGCTGAATAATTCTTAGCAAACTACTACTATCAGTTAAATCTCCATAATGCAAATGAAACCTATCGGATATTGATTTGTCAAAAATGAGGTTATCAATTCTATCTGTATTCATTAAAGAACTACGACGCTTTATACCATGAACCATGTACCCTTTTTCAAGTAATAATTCTGCTAAATATGCCCCGTCTTGACCAGTAATCCCTGTAATTAATGCTGTTTTCATTTTAAAATATACACGTTAATAAAGAACAAAGTAACTGAAAATTTATTTAAAAGGGTAATTGACTGCATACTAAATGTTGTAATTTAAAATAAAGATTGTTTTATCACAAAGCAATCAATAAAAAACTTTTATTTTTTAATGAATACAATGCAAAGCTGATTGCCAATATATGGCTATGAGCAAAAGAAGTAGCATAGAAACCTCAACAAAAATATTTTAAATACTTGCAAAAAAAAGTATGGTAAAACAGCAACTTTTTTCCAAAAGCAGTAAGCGAAAAATATAAGATTAAAGATTTCAAATAAAAAAATACTTGCACATTTTAAACATTTTTATTAGAGCTTAAAATTTTTGCGCAATCATAATAAGCCTCGGAGAAACCGCAGCATCATATTTACCAAAATCATAATCACCAAACACTTTTTTTATTTTTAAATGCTGCTTTGCAAACATTTTTTCAAAATCTGCTAAAGAAAATTTGGCTACTTTTTCGGTGTATTGCATTGGCTTAGCAAGTGCAGCATCTTCCACAATTATTTTTTTATAAAAATGATGTTCATCGCTCCACTTACTTATCTTGTATGTAGTAGAATCAATCTGTTGCTGCGTTTCAGCCACTTGTTTATTGGCAGAAAATTGTACGTTTAAAAAATCCATTACAAAAACACCATTAGGTTTTATAGATGTTGCAATGCTCCTTATGGCATTATCATGCTCACGCTGCGTTTTAAAATACCCAAAACTTGTAAAAAAATTAAAAGCCACATCAAAATAATTTACCCAAAAAGGCAAGCGCATATCGTGTTCAAAAAAATGTAAATGTTCATCTTCACTTAGCAATGCTTCTGCAATACTTTCTCTACTCAAATCTATACCCGTTACATCAAATCCATTTGCTGCCAATTGCATGCTATGCCTGCCTTTGCCGCAAGCTACATCCAGCATTTTTGCACCAGCTTGTGGCTGCAAATGTGCTACCAAATTATCAATAAATGTAGCCGCTTCTTCCTCATCTCTATGCGCATACAATTGATGATAGTAAGGCGAATTGAACCAATCTTTAAACCATGTGTCTAGCATTGGGCAAATTTAATGGTTTAACAATAAATATTTTTTTTGATTTTTTTTTGAACGCCAGCTGAAAAGCTTTGATGAACATTGGTCCCGCTTTCCGTTTCAATCTTTTTTTTCGTTCCTCAAAAAAAGGATTTCCACTACAATCGGGCGTAGGTTTTGATCTTTAGTACATTATTCAACATTTATAACGCAAAATCCCAAACAAAATAGAAACTGTTTTATGGCCAATTCTTCCTCACAATTTTGTACCTTTGCCTCCTTAAAATCAGATAAAAAAGCATGGCATTAATAAAAAGTATTTCGGGCATTAGAGGCACTATTGGTGGCAAACCAGATGATAACCTTACACCATTGGATGTAGTAAAATTTGCAGCTGCTTATGGCACTTGGTTAAAAACACAATCAGACAGAACATCAGTAAATAAAAAAGTTGTTATTGGGCGTGACGGTCGTATCAGCGGAAAAATGGTGAGCAATATTGTATCGTCAACATTAAGCGCATTAGGTATCGATGTTATCGATACCGATTTTAGTACCACGCCAACTGTAGAAATGGCGGTAGTTTCCTTACAAGCAGATGGTGGTATTATTTTGACCGCAAGTCATAATCCAAAAGAATGGAATGCATTAAAATTGCTTAACAATAAAGGAGAGTTTATTAGCGGCGCAGAAGGTGAAATGATTCTAAATATTGCCAAAGACGAAAGTTTTGAATTTGTATCTGTAGAACATTTAGGAAGCATTACTGCTAACGATACAACTTTAGATGATCATATTGCAAAAGTTATAGCACATAAATTTGTAGATCTAAAAGCCATTGCAGCATCCAATTTAAATATTGTTGTAGATGTGGTAAATAGTACAGGTGCTATTGCTGTTCCTGCATTGCTTGATAAATTGGGTGTAAAAAATTACACAATCATTCATGGAGAAATAACTGGCGACTTTGCACACAACCCCGAGCCATTACCAGAAAATCTTACCGACCTTAGCCGTGAAGTTGTAAAGCTAAAAGCAGATATTGGAATAGCTGTAGATCCTGATGTGGATAGGCTTTGTTTTGTATGCGAAGATGGCAGTATGTTTGGCGAAGAATATACTTTGGTAGCTGTAGCCGATTATATGCTTGGCTTACAAAAAGGAAATAGCGTAAGCAATATGAGTAGCACACAAGCACTAAGAGATGTAACCATAAAACATGGCGGAGAATATTTTGCAAGCGCAGTAGGAGAGGTGAATGTAGTAAATAAAATGAAAGCAAGAAATGCAGTTATAGGTGGAGAAGGAAACGGAGGAATTATTGTTCCCGATTTGCATTATGGTCGTGATGCATTAATTGGTATTGCACTTTTTTTGACACACTTGGTAAAGGCAGGTAAAACCGTTCGCCAGCTTCGCAATACCTACCCCGATTATTTTATGAGTAAAAATAAAATAACATTGAATAACGGTGTGGATATAAAAAAGATTTTTGCCAGTATAAAAGAAAAATACAAAAATCAACCCATTAATGATGAAGATGGTTTGAAAATAGAATTTGAAAACGATTGGGTACAATTGCGTACAAGCAATACAGAGCCCATTATTCGTATTTATGCAGAAAGCAATTTAGAAACCACTGCAGATAATATTGCAAAAAGATTAATGAAGGATATACAAGAGACAATGAATAATTAATAATTTTATAATGAATAATTTTTTCGAGAGATTATTTTATTCCTTTAATACAAAATTTATTTAAAAATTGAGACAACGACATTAGAGTTATCTCAATACTAAAATCTCAATACTCAATACTTGCTTCTATGGAAAGAATCTACTTCGATAATGCCGCTACCACATCACTTGAGCCAATAGTATTAGAAGCCATGATGCCTTATTTAACCGATAAATTTGGCAATCCTTCTAGCATTTATTCTTACGGAAGAGAAACAAGAATGGCAGTAGAAACGGCTCGTAAATCGGTAGCAAAATTGCTTAACGCAAACCCTGCCGAAATATTTTTTACGAGTGGCGGTACTGAAAGCAGCAACATGGCTATTCATGCTGCTGTGAGAGATTTAGGGTGTAAGCATATTATTACTTCTGTAATAGAGCACCATGCAGTTTCACATACCGTAGAGCATTTAAATAATATAGATGCGGTAACAGTAAGCTATGTAAAATTGTTGCCTGATGGGCATGTGGATATTGAAGATTTAGAAAAACTATTAGCTGCATCAGCAGAAAAAACTTTGGTAACACTCATGCATGCCAATAACGAAATAGGCAATATGCTAGACTTACATGAAGTAGGTAATCTTTGCAAATTATACAACGCCATTTTTCATAGCGATACCGTACAAACTGTTGGGCATTTTCCGTTAGACTTAAGAAATACCCCTGTACATTTTATTACAGGCGCAGCGCATAAATTTCACGGGCCCAAAGGCGTAGGCTTAATTTACATAAACGAAAACGTACGAATAAAACCTTTCGTACACGGGGGCGGACAGGAGCGCAACATGCGTGCAGGTACCGAAAATATTTATGGGATTGTAGGTTTTGCAAAAGCACTCGAATTGGCTACAGCAAATTATGAAACAGATAGCGCATACATCGGAACAATTAAATATTACATGCACGAGCAATTAAAAAAACATATACCAGGTGTTGGTTTTAATGGCGATACTTTAGGCAATAGTTTATATACTGTACTTAGTGTAAGTTTTCCAAAAACAGAAAAATCAGAAATGATTTTATTTAATTTAGACATCAACCATATTTGTGCAAGTGGCGGTAGTGCTTGCACAAGTGGCGCAGACCAAGGCAGCCATGTTATTCGTGCTATCAATAATAACCCTAATCAATTAACAGTGCGTTTTAGTTTTTGCAAACATAATACGAAGGTAGAGGTGGATGCAGTTGTGGATAGGTTAAAAGGTCTTCTGTAGGAATTCGCCTATGGCGAATTCTTTTTTCAATTTGCCGAAGGCAAATTCATTTATTTGCCTTTGGCAAATACCAAACGTATTCGCCACAGGCGAATACCTACAAAAACATCAACATTTACCAAAATGTACAAAACACACAAACAATACCGCCTCCCAAATTTTGATTATTCAGCCAATGGATATTATTTCATAACCATTTGTACCAAAGATAGAGAACATCATTTTGGAAAAATTGAAAATCAAAAAATGTATCTTTCTACAATAGGCGAATTTGTTCAAACTAATATTTTACAATTTTGCCCATGTGATGATATTGCAAATCCTTATAAAGACAATCCCTTTTTCATTAATAATGCGGATACCATCTTTGGTATTACGGAATGGGAAATACTTCCTAATCACATTCACTTAATTGTGGAGATAATAAACAATACAATAAAAGAATCTATATCAGTAAATGGGTTAGCACCACTTACAAAAGGTTCTGTAAGTTTATTTATCAATCATTTTAAAGGTCACATTACAAAACTTTGCAACAAAAATGGAATCGCAGATTTTAAATGGCAGAGCAGATTCCATGATAGGATTATAAGAGATGTTAATGAGTATAATAACATAGCGGCATATATAAATTCAAATGTTATAAATTGGGAGGAAGATGATCTACTGTAGGAATTCGCCTATGGCGAATTCTGTTTTAATTTACCGAAGGCAAATTCTCCGATTCACCTTTGGTGAATCAAATCGTATTCGCCACAGGCGAATACCTACAAATACCCCAACCCATCTGTAATCTCCTTCGGCAACCTCGGCAATTTCCTCCTATCCGTTAAAAAACTATTCAACTGCGAAATTTCTTTAAAAATATAATGCTTATCCATAGCGCCTTGTAGGTAACCTGCACCTGTGCTGCCTCCTGTACCTATACGTGTGCCAATCATACGACGCACCATGTTGATGTGCCTATAGCGCCAATTACCTAATTGGTTGTCTATTTCTAATAATGTATCCAATAATTGAAAAGGCAATTCCAGCATTGGATAACCTCTGTAAATCATAATAAATAATGCCGAGCGACAAGCCTCTGTACTTAAAGAACGTTCTACATTTTCTGTATCTGTAAAAAATAATTTTCTAAAATGCTCTATATTTATTTTTTCTGCATCTGCTAAACCTGCTGCATAAATATTTTCATAATCTTTCCAAAAAGGATGAATATTGTTTATTGGATGTACCGTTTCTTCAGTAGAAGATGGGATGTAATTTTTCCAATATTGTTCATCTTTAAAAAAAGGCATTCTTTCTAGCCATTTATTTACCAATGCCAAAATGGTGTTACCAGCCTCTGCATCTTTTATAATTTCAATATCTTTTTGTTGCAATTGAGAGGTATAATAATTTTGCCCATGCCGTTGTTCAAATTTTAAACCCAATTTTGCTTCTATTATTTTAAACTGATAACTCTGAAACCCCGATGCAGGGCGAAGCATATCCCTAAAATCTAAAAAATCCAGCGGTGTCATGGTTTCTATAATATCTATTTGTTGTACCAATACTTTTAATATGGTAACTACTCTTTGTAAACGATGTACTACGGTTTGTAATTCGGCAGAATTATCATCCATAGACGTTTTGCCCATTATCTCAGTAACAGAGTTTACTTCAAATAAAATTTGTTTAAACCAAAGTTCGTATGCTTGATGTATGATGATGAAAAGCATTTCATCGTGTGCAGGTTCTTTGCCTTCATTAAAACTTATCGGATGCTGTGCATCTATTATTTTATTGAGTTCTAAATAATCGTAATAATAAACAGAAGACATTTGTAATTGATAATTTTATAATGAATAATTAATAATGCTTTAGGTTCAAAGCTAAGTATAAATTTCTATCATTAAAAAATTCAAAATAAATAATTGATAGGATTAAGATATTACAAAAAAGGAATAAAGACTATAGAGAAAGAAATCTTAAATCTTAAATATCAAATCAACGAATCAAAACGGTCGTCCCCTTCTCCACCACATGTTTGTTACTTTCAATATTTACGTAATCTAGCGTCCATACATAAGTGCCAGCATCTTGCGGAATGCCTTTAAATTTTCCATTCCATTTTTGCTGCCAATCATTTGAATAAAAAACCCTTTGGCCAAAACGATTGTACACACTAAAAATAAGACTACTACTTTTATATGCTTTAAGCGGATACAAGAAATCATTTTTGCCATCACCATTTGGCGTAAATGCAGAAGGCACTGCAATAAAACAAGTAAAAACAACTTTTACATTTCTGTATGTAGTATCATTACATCCAAATGAATTTGTAATTACCAATCTTGGTCTTGCATCATAATCCGAGGAAATAAGTGGTACAAAAGTTTGCGGAGTAGGATCTTTTACAGTGGTAACATTGCCATTTCCAAATGTCCATTCGTACATTAAATTTTTGCCTACAGAATTATTTATAAATGAAGCAGGTTTTGCTGGGCAAATAATATCTGTTACATCAAAACCAGCTTTTAAATAATTATCAAAAACAATTTGCTTTGTTGCAGTATCGCTACAAACCCCATTGCTTATAATAAGTGTTGTGGTCTTTGGTTCAAAATTAGTGTATGTAATTATTGGGTTTGGCAAATTACTATTTGGTGCTGAGCCAAAGCTCCAAAGCCAACTGTTAACTGTGTTTGCGCCATTATGAAAATAATTGACCGTATTTAATTTACAAGTATAATTTATCGTTTCAGTATAATTTGCATTCACCGTATCTTTTATTACAAATGCTACATCATCTGGCAAAGTTGTTTGTACATAGCACTCATCTATTAATGTGTTACCATCTGTTCCTACTTTTAAGTTTACAAAAAAGTTGCCTGCTACTTGCAGTGGTGCAGCCAATTTCAAAACAATTTTATTACTTCCTCCTCGCACACAATTTGCAGTAGCCCCAACAATGGTTACAGGATATGGACCAGTAATATTAAAATCACTTCCGCTAGGTTCAATACTATTACAGTTTATATTTTTCTTAAAAACCAATACTAAACTATCTGGTGCACATGTTGGTTTTGTGAGGCTGTCCATTTTTGTTGGCAAAAGTGGATAGACTGTAAATTGTGATTGCTCATTTACCGGTAAAAATTTATCGCAATTATCTGAAATAGTATTTGCATCAGTACCAACTTTCATACGTAAAGTATAAGTGCCAGGGGGCAAACCCGCACTTAAAAATACAGACGCAGAATCAAAATCGAAACCAATAGCACACTCATCTGCTATTGCAGAAATAGTTTGTAGTATTGCGCCACTGCCCGTTATAACTTCAAAGTCAGATCCATCAGCAGAAAGCGTATTGCATTTCATTCTTTTATTTGTTTTAATACGTATCTCTGTTCCATCACACGGAGCTTTAGCCGAAATTAATTTTGGATCTAATGGGTCAGTAATAATTGATGTAACTGCAGATCCGCCACCAAACGAAAGTGTATATCCACTTTGCGAATCAGTAAAATGACTAATGAGTAAAATATAATTATGCCCAACAATAATGGTTGGTAAGGCTGCAAAAGAATTTGCATTGTCAGAAGGATTAGACGCACATTGAATAAAATTTACACCACTTGATGATGTGCCCGTGGCGCCAAAAGTACCGGCCCAATTGCCCGATACAATTATATTTGGATTGGTGTAAACTTGATTTGGATCTATACCTGTCACATCATATAGTTGCCAATCATAATCATCTCCAAGGTTATTAGGGGTAAGTAAAAAACCAAACGTTCCAGTTTGGTAGCAAGTAAATTTATACCAGAATGGATTTTTATTTTCGTAGTTAGCATTACCAGATCCGCTACAGCCCGGTACAAAAAGAGGATTAGAACTGCAAATAGGAACTGTTTGTTGATTATAATTTACAATACCACATACAGGAAATGCAGTGGAAGGATTTTGCCCTAAGGCTGTACATTGTGCACCTACTCTAGTTGCAAACAAAACAACAATAAAAAACAAAAAAGTAAACTTACACTTCATAGCATGTAAAGATATTTTAAAAAGAGCCGCTATATCAAAAAATAGCTGCTTTCACTTGTTAAAGATTGCAGAAAAAATATAATGCTCGCATCAAACAAAATCTTACACCTGCCTGCCGGCAGGCAGGTCAAAAATCTTAAATCTAAAATCATTTCACCTTCCCCTTTATCTCCTGCAATTTTAACAATGCCTCCACAGGTGTCAATCTATTTATATCCACTGTTTCTAAAATGGTTCTTATTTCTTCAAAAGTTATAGAGTGTGCATCAAAAATATTCAGTTGCATTTTTGGCATGCCTATCTCTTTCATTTTTTCTTTTAAATCGGGCGAGTGCACTGTACCTTTTTCATATTCGCCTTCATTCTTTTTTTCTAACTCCAATAAAATTTCGTTTGCCCTATCAATCAAACTCGGCGGCATACCTGCCATACGTGCCACATGAATACCAAAGCTATGCGTACTGCCACCAGGCGCAAGTTTTCGTAAAAAAATTATTTTATTACCCACTTCTTTATTGGTGATGTGGTAATTTTTTATTCGCCCAAATTTATTTTCCAATTCGTTCAACTCATGGTAATGCGTAGCAAATAATGTTTTTGGCGCATGCACACTTTGGTGTATAAATTCTGCAATACTCCACGCAATAGAAATACCATCGTAAGTGGATGTTCCCCTACCAATCTCATCCAACAAAATCAAACTTCGTGCCGTAAGATTATTTATGATGCTTGCTGTTTCATTCATCTCCACCATAAACGTACTCTCGCCGCCACTAATATTATCCGATGCGCCAACCCTTGTAAATATTTTATCTGTCAGCGGAATTTTTGCTGCCGATGCAGGTACAAAACTTCCCATATGCGCCATCAAAGTAATGAGTGCCGTTTGCCTAAGTATTGCACTCTTACCACTCATGTTTGGCCCAGTAAGAATTATCAGTTGGTTGGTTTGGTTATCTAAAAAAATATCATTGCTAATATAGCTTTCGCCTTGCGGAATATGCCGCTCAATAACAGGGTGCCTGCTATCTTTCAAATCCATCTCAAACCCATCGTGCAACAAAGGTTTTTTATAATTGTATTGCAAAGCATTGTTGGCAAAGCAACACAAATTATCCAGCACTGCCATCACATGCCCATTCACTTGCATGGGTGCAATGTAGTCTTGTAGTTCATTTAATAATTCTTGAAATATTTGTTGCTCTATCGCAAAAATTTTATCCTCAGCACCAATAATTTTTTCTTCGTACACTTTTAACTCAGGCGTAATGTAACGCTCCGCATTTGCGAGGGTTTGCTTGCGTATCCAAGTATCAGGTACTTTTGGTTTGTGCAGGTTGGTTACTTCAAGGTAGTAACCAAACACATTATTAAAACTTATTTTTAAAGAAGAAATACCAGTAGCCAACGCTTCTTTTTGTTGCAGCTCCAGCAAATAATTTTTACCACCACTAGCAATATTTCTCAGCTCATCCAGCTCCTCATGTATGCCCGCAGCTATGAGTCCGCCTTTGTTTGCAGCCGCAGGCGGCGCTTCTATTATTTCTTTTAAAATTTTATTGAGAATATAATCGCAACTATTCAAACTATCGCCCAATCGTTTCAAATATTCATTGCTACTCGCTTCACAAATTATTTTTATAGCAGCCGTTTGTTGCAAACCTTTCGCCACTTGCAATACCTCTCTCGGATTTATTTTTTTCAGTGGCACTTTTGCTGCCAGCCTTTCTACATCGCCTGCTTGTTTTATATGCTTGGTAATATTGTTGCGAGTATCGGTTTCTTTTATAAAAAATTCAACAGCGTTTAGCCGTTCATTTATTCTGCTCAATTCATTCAGCGGCATCAACATCCAACGCTTCATCAATCGTGCACCCATTGGCGATACCGTGTTGTTTATCGTTTTAAACAAACTACTATTTTCATTTGGCCCCAGCAATTCTAGGTTACGAATCGTAAACCTGTCCATCCACAAATGCTCTTCTTTATTTATACGTTGCAACGAAGTAATGTGTTGCAAATTTGGATGCTCGGTATCTTTTAAATAATGCAAAATAGCACCAGCAGCAATAATGCCCACCGCCATACCATCTGTACCAAAACCTTTCAAACTATGTGTGCCAAAGTGTTTCAGCAAAATTTCATTGGCATACACATCCGCAAAAATCCATTCATCCAATGCATAGGTAAAAAACGAATTGCCAAACGTTTCTTTAAAATATTTTTGTTTGTTGCGCTGAAAAATAACTTCGGCAGGTTGCAAACTTTGCAATAATTTATCGGCATATTCTTTATCGCCTTCTGCTATAAAAAATTCACCGGTAGAAATATCTAAAAATGCAATGCCAATTTTATCATCTGTAAAATGCAGCGATGCTAAAAAATTATTGTTGTTATGCTCCAGCAATTTATCGCTCGTAGCCACACCCGGCGTTACCAATTCTGTTACTCCACGTTTCACAATTCCCTTCGCCGCTTTTGGGTCTTCCAGTTGGTCGCAAATAGCTACTCTATAACCCGCCTTTACCAACTTGTGCAAATACGTATCCAATGCATGGTGAGGAAACCCAGCCAACTGCGATGAATTTTCGTCACCATTATTTCGTTTCGTTAAAGTAATACCCAGCACTTGCGAAGTAATCACCGCATCTTGTCCAAATGTTTCATAAAAATCGCCCACTCTAAAAAGCAAAATCGCATCAGGGTATTTGGCCTTGATGGCATTGTGTTGTTGCATTAAAGGAGTTTCTGTACCTGCTTTTGCCATGGCGACAAAAATATAGCATTTGTACTTGTTAAGCCATTAGTTTATAAACAGTTTATCCATAAAAATTTACTAGCGTACATTTTTATGGGTGGTTTATGGGCTGAAGTGCCTTGATTGGGCTTCGGTGGCGACGCTCCGTTCAACAGTATATCTTTTGGCATCTTTTATTATGCAATAGATTGTGCAATAGATTGTGCATTATGTCCACGGGTTGCACCCGTGGTTACTCAAAGTGAACCCCGTTGGGTTATTCGCAATAAACGAATTGTCTCTGTGGGTTTTCGCAAGTAGCCACTAAAAAATTATTACGAGACTTTGTTGCGAAACTCCGACGCATCAATAAACTTCAAATTTTATAAAGCCCTACGTTTTCGTTATCAAAATAAAATATAAATAACCTGCTTAATTATATATCGAAGGTTGGGCTAGTAAATTTTAGTGGTTCTATTCTACATCGGGGTTTCACCGATTGTAGTTTTTATATTTTGAGGTTTATTCTGGTGAAAACTCCGCTGAAACGGAACCACAAAACGCCTTCTCGCCTTTCCAGCAAAAAACTCCACCCATTTTGCGAAGCAAAATCCTTCGTGCCTTAGCGCCTTCGTAGCTAACCCCATTTTCTGCGAATCAGAAAATAGGTCTCTAAGCAAACCCCATATTAACATAATCTTGCAAAACTTCTTTAAACCTTTACAATACAAGTTTGTCTTATGCCTATATTTGCACGTCGAAAAAAAACTAGAAAGAATATGAATAAATTTTATAGCATTCTTATGCTCATGCTTGTAGCATGTACTAGCTTACAAGCTCAGGCACCAAAAGGAATAGGAGCAAACGATCCAAAAGCTAAAGTAATATTAGACGCAGTGAGCGCTAAGTTTAGAACATTTAAAAGTGTAGAATCAAAATTTGCTATAAAAATAGAAAATGCAGCAGGCAAAGCCCTCGGCACAAAAGCAGGTTCTTTTTTCATGAAAGGTAATAAGTATAGGATTTCTGCAACTGGTCAAGAGCAGTTCTCCGAAGGTATAAATGTATGGACATTGGATAAAGCGGCTAAAGAAGTTACTGTAAGCAAAATAGACCCCAATGCAAACAGCATTACCCCACAAAAATTATTCACCAATTTTTATGACAAAGATTATTTATACAAACTAAATGGTACTACAAAAGGACTAAGTGAAATTGAACTTACACCAATTGATAAAACAAAAGCCATTTTTAAAATCTTGTTATACGTGAGCAATAATTCCATCGTTTCTATGAAATTATTAGAGAAAACTGGCAACAAATATACCCTTAGCACTTCAGGCTTAAAAACCAATACAAATGTGCAAGATGCTCTATTTGTGTTTGATGCAAAAAAATACCCAGGGGTAGAAGTAGTGGATTTACGTTAATAATCAAACAGAGTATGCAGTTTACTCCCCCCATCTAAAACTATCTTGCTTTAAACCTGCTAAGTCAATAATTCTATCAACCACAGTGGCAGCAACATCTTCGATGGTTTTTGGTAAGCTATAAAATGAAGGTGTAGCGGGGCAGATAATACCACCAGCCAATGTGATGGTTTCCATATTTTTTATATGAATAAGATTGTAAGGTGTATCTCTTGCTACACAAATTAATGTTCTTCGTTCTTTTAAAATAACATCAGCCGTTCTTGTAATAAGATCGTTGGAAATGCCAGTTGCAATTCTGCCTAATGTGCCCATACTGCATGGTACGATTATCATAGTATTGTATTGCCCTGAGCCAGAGGCAAATGGTGCAGTAAAATCTTGTTGAGTATAATATTTTACATCAAAGTTTTTGTAATCTTCGTTACCCAATTCGGTTTGCCAAACCGATTTTGCATTTTCGGTTATAACTACAGATATTTCGGTTATTTGGTCTTTTAAAAGCGAGAGTTTTGTTAATAATACCTTTGCATAAACGGAACCACTGGCACCAGTTATTGCTATTACAATTTTTTGTCTTAATTTTTCGTTCATTTTACTAAGTTAAACCATTTACGAATGAAGAACACAATCAGTTTTATAATTTTAATTTTTGTTGCTAGTATTTTTTTCTCATTTGCACCAAACGCAAAAGAAAAAATAAATTGGATTACTATGCAGCAACTCAATGAACAATATACCAAAAATCCTAAACCAGTACTAATAGATATTTATACAAGTTGGTGCGGCTGGTGCAAAGTAATGGATAGTAAAACTTATACCAACGCAAAATTGATAAAATACGTAAACGAATATTATTATGCTGTAAAATTTGATGCGGAAAGTCTGGACGCTATTACGTTCAACAATAAAACATACAAATTTAATGCACAATATAAAACTAATGAGTTGGCATTATATCTTACTGGTGGGCAACTCTCTTACCCAACTACGGTATTTATGAGTGGGGTAAATGCACAGCCAGCACCCTTACCTGGCTATATGAAACCAGCCGAAATGGAAGGGCCATTAAAATATTTTGGCGATAAGGCGGATGTAAATGAAACTTTTGTAGTGTTTAATAAGAAGCTGCGTAAAGAGTGGTAGTATTATCTTTGCAAAAAAAATACTGATGACAAAGTTGGATGAATTTCTGGAACAAGTTTCTACTGCTGCACTAGGCAAAACGTTAATAAAAATTTCGATTGGGCATGTAAGAGAAAAAGCATCGTACCTAAAAAATGTTTTTGCAAAATCTGTTATACTAAAAGATAAGTTGATGCTTTCTTTTGTGTATAGATATACAGACAAAGATGTAACCAAAAACTTTACAGTAGAAGAAAGCTCAACAACGATAAAAAATTTGTTACAAGAATTTTTTTATAATGCTGAATTATACACAACCACACAAACAAATTATTTTACACAAGATAATACTGGTAAAGAAAAAATTGTAATAAAGCAATTGGATACAAAAAAAGAATTTGTGGCATCTTCTCATGATAAGCAAAAGAAAAGAATCATACATGCTGATGCATTTTATTTAAAAGAATTGGACATTACCTCTGCCGATGGACTTGTAAAAGCCCCAATGCAACACAAGTACAAACAAATAAATAGATACGTAGAAATTATTGATGGCATTTTGAAAGATGCAAAAATAGCACATGGTTTTTCTGTGGTGGATATGGGCAGTGGAAAAGGGTACCTCACATTTGCATTGTACGATTTTTTTGTACAAAAAAATATTGCCGCACAAATAAGTGGAGTAGAACTGAGAGATGATCTTGTAACAAAGTGCAATAATATTGCCAAAGCAGCAAATTATACTGGGCTAAGTTTTAAAAAAGGGAGCATAAAAGAAATTGTTTTATATGGGGTAGATATGCTCATTGCTTTACACGCTTGTGATACAGCTACAGACGATGCCATAGCAAAAGGCATTAAAGCAAAAGCAACTTATATTATTTGCGCACCTTGTTGCCACAAACAAATACGCAAACAAATGGCGCCTACCAATGCATTAAAATTAATTACAAAGCATGGTATTTTGTTGGAGCGCCAAGCAGAAATGGTTACAGATACTATACGATCGTTGATACTAGAAGCACATGGTTACAAAACAAAAGTATTTGATTTTATAGAAGAAGAAGATACGCCAAAAAATGTGCTCATAGTAGGAACCAAAGCCATTTCATCAGATCTTATATTTAAAGAAAATATGGATAAGGTAAAAGCCCTAAAAGAAATGTTTGGCATAAAGACACATTATTTAGAAACTTTATTTGCGTAAGATTTGATTTTGGAGTTTCATGATATCTTGTTACATTTATAATCGATTTAGTAAAAAATACTATTCATTTTTTTAATCACAATTATAAAAACAATTATCATGGCTGTAGTAAAAGTTATCGAAGTAATTGCAACTTCAAAAACGGGTTTTGAAGATGCTGTAAAAGAAGCTGTAAAAGAAGTTTCTAAATCTATCAGAAATATAGATTCTGTATGGATAAAAGATCAAAAAGTACATGTTGACAATGGTAAAATTGTATCGTGGGGAGTAGTTTGTAAAGTTAGTTTTAGAATAGAGAAAGGGAAGGGAGGGAAATAGTTTTTTCTGATAAATAAAAAAGGCAGCATTTCAAGAGAGGGCACTGAAAAAGTAGTTGTTTTTATAAAACTCTTTTAAATCGAACAAGTAAAAATCAGATTTTTACTTGTTCGATTTTTTTATGCTAAGATTTT
>JAYSOC010000552.1:0-2845 GCA_043723285.1 Ferruginibacter sp.
CACTGGGCAAATTTTTAAAAATATTAAGCTGGGTTTTACTTGTATTACTTTTTTGGGTTGTGCTCATTAGCATCTCATACTTTGTGTATTCGTACAACAAATGGCTTTTTTATGGATTGCTATTAGGTTGGGTAGTGGTTTGGGTATTGGTATTTAAAAAACTCAAACAGAAGCTACTTTTTTTTATTCCGCTTCTACTTCTCCTTATTTCTTATGGCTTATTGCATTTGCCATATGTTCAAACATATTTAGCACAAAAAGTAGCAAATGATTTATCTAAAAAATTACATGCAAAGGTTTCGGTAAAACATGTGGATGTACATTTCTTCAACAAAGTTTCTATTGAAGAAGTGATGGTAGAAGATTTAAAAAAAGATACCATTTTATATGCAGGCAGCATTAAAGCGAGTGTAAACGATTGGTTTTTTTTTAAAGATAAAATAGCCATAGAAAAAGTGATACTTGATGGTGTTGTTGTAAAACTTCACCGCAGCGATTCTATTTGGAATTATCAATTTCTAGCAGATTATTTTTCATCTCCTAAAAAAACAAAAAAGGATAATGGTGCACCTTTAGATATTAACTTGAAAGAATTGCATTTTATCAATATTCGTTATAGCAATATTGATGAATGGCTTGGGCAAGATATGAGAGTGAATCTAGGAAAAATAGATTTAACAACGGATTTAATAGACATAAAAAATAAAAAAATAAATTTAAAAGAAATAAATTTAGACAACCCAATTTTTGCTATAAAAAACTATACAGGAAAAAGACCTGAAGCAAATGATACTATTACAAAGCCAAAAGATATTGCGTTACAAAGCACTTACAAGTGGAATACAGACGATTGGGAAATAAAACTCGATAAATTAAATTTGAAAGATGGAACTTTTAAAGATGATGCAGAATCAGATGAGCCAACTTTAGTAAATCAATTTGATGGGCAACATTTATTGTTTAGTTCTATAAATGCCACATTTAAAAATTTACATTTTTTGCACGATACTATTACAGTAAATGAAATTCTTTCTACAAAAGAAAAATGCGGATTAGATGTAAAAAAACTTTCGAGCAACTTAAAGTTTACTCCTGAAATGATGGAATTTGATAGTCTTGATCTGATGTTAAATAATAGTAGATTAGGAAATTATTATGCTATGCGGTACGAAAGTTTCAATAGCGATTTTAATCGTTTTTTACACAACGTTACACTGGATGGTCATTTTAAAGAAAGTGTAGTAAATAGCGATGATATTGCTTTTTTTGCACCATCATTAAAATCGTGGAAACGCACATTTTATTTGGAAGGAAATGCAAAAGGATTGCTGGATAATTTTAGCGGAAAAGATATGAAAATCCGTACTGGCAATACTTATCTAGAAGGTAATATTGCCTTGCGTGGTTTACCAGATATTAACACAACGTTCATCGATTTTCAATCGAAAGATTTACGTACAAATTATGCAGATATGGTTTCTTTAGTACCATCATTAAAAGAAATAAAAAATCCTGCAATTGAAAAACTAGGTGCTGTTTCGTTTACAGGAAATTTTACTGGCTTTATAAGAGATTTTGTAGCATACGGAAAATTTATTACGGCATTAGGAAACGTAACAGCAGATGTAAACATGAAAACACCAGAAGGCTTAGCTGCAAAATACTCGGGCAATATATCTAGCACTGGTTTTAATTTAGGCTCATTTATAAACACAAACCAAATTGGTGCAGTAGCACTCAATGTAAATATAAACGGTACTGGTTTTGCCTTAAAAGAATTGAAAGAAAAAGTAAAAGGCACTGTGAGCTCAATAAAATATGGCAACTATACTTATAAAAATATTGGTGTGGATGGTGATATTGAAAATAAATTATTTGCAGGGCATTTTTCTATTAATGATCCTAATCTTAAAATATCGAGTTTAGATGGCTCGATAAGTTTTTTGGAAAAAACACCTGGATTTAAACTACAAGCCAATGTGCAAAAAGCAGATTTAAAAAATCTTGGTTTGGTAAAAGATAATTTTTTATTTTCTGGCGATTTAGATTTGGATTTTAATGGCAGTAATATTGATAATTTTTTGGGAAATGCAAAAGTGATGAATGCAAAATTATTGCAAGGCGATAATCAACTTTCGTTCGATTTTTTAAATATAAATTCGGAAATAATTGGCGGGCAAAAATCGCTTACGTTAAACACAAACGAATTAGACGCTAATGTAACTGGCAATTTTAAAATACAAGAACTACCAGATGCGGTAAGAGGAATGTTGGCAAAGTATTATCCAACATATATAAAAGCACCAAATTACATTGTAAAAAGCACACAAGATTTTTCGTTTTCGCTTAATACAAAAAACACAGAAGGCTATGTAAAATTATTGGATAAAAAATTAGGAGGTTTTAACAACGCAAACGTTAGTGGCCGTTTTAATTTGCAAAATAATTTTTTACAATTAAAGGCAAACGTACCTCAATTTAGTTACGATGGAAAAGTATTTAACAATATTACATTTATTGGAAATGGCAGTAGAGACTCGCTTGTAAGTGATATTGCAGTAGAAGATATAGCCGTTAATGAGGATTTGCATATGCCAAATTCCACTTTGCGCATAGCTACTACCAAAGAAGCATCTGTAATAAAATTAAATACAAGTGCAAGCAAAATTTTTGGAAATGCAGAATTGAATGCAAGTGTGCAAACATTACGTGATGGCGTAAAAATCCATTTCTCTCCTTCTTCGTTTATCATTAATAATAAAAAATGGCAGCTAGATAAAGATGGCGAACTAACACTAACAAAGAACTTTATTGATGCAAGTGAAGTGAAGTTTTTTAGTGGCGA
>JAYSOC010000553.1:0-7067 GCA_043723285.1 Ferruginibacter sp.
ATTGAAAGGATGGATTTTTAAAAACATTAAATGAATGAGTGACGCAAAGAAAAATGTTTCTTCTATAGTAAGTGTGGTATTCAATAACATTTCAACATCATCATACCATTTTTGCATTTCATTGTTTACCTCAAACGGCGATGCTGCAACATATTCAATTTTACCATCGGGTGTGGTTACATACATATTACCTATACGAATTTTGCCTTGCTGTGTATTTGTCAAAATATTTTTGGTGAGTAAAGCATGTATTTCAGAAATGTTTTCTTTATTCAAATCATGCGACTTTGCAAATTGATAAGAATCGTACAAATCATCTATCTTTTTTGTATAATCGGGTAAAAACTCTATTCCAAATTTTTTATGCTTTATGTAAGAGTCGAGCTCAATATCTTCTCCTTCTATTTTTGAAGAATAAACAGCAGACACAGATGTGTAAAAACTAAAATCATTTAAGGAAAGTTCACTGTCTTCTAGCTTTTCAAAATTACCAAGCATATTTTTATCAATTGCTTTTAGGTACTCCTCTAGCAATATGGTTGGCAATATTTTAAAATCAATTTTCTGCATGTACACTTAAAGATTATTGACGAAATTACTGATTAAAAAATTAGTGTAATAAAAAGCCCCCTCTATCTCTCCGCCATCGGCGGAAGGAAACGCACGAGATTATGCAATAGATTAGGTTTTAGACAATAGAAAATTTATGATTATTGCATAATCAATCGCTTCAATCTAGTGCATAATAAAAGTTGAATAAAGATAAACTGTTGAACGGAGCGTCGCCAATGTCGATGCCCATAGCTACTTCTTTGTTCACCCAATAAAAAATATTATGTCGAAGGCAAATATTGAATATATTTTTGTTAGCATTAACTTCGCTACATGGAACAACTGTTTACTTACGAGCAACTTTTTAGTTTTGCAAAAAATATATTTCTTAAAATTGGATGTTCTGAAAAAGATGCAACTATAGCTACAGAAACCTTGCTGAGTGCAGACTTGAGAGGTGTGGATAGTCATGGTGTAGCGAGGCTTAGTGGGTATGTACGTTTGTGGGAAGTGCAACGAGTAAATGCAACACCGAATTTAAAAATTATTCATGAAACGCCTTCTACTGCTGTGGTGGATGGGGATGCAGGCCTAGGTTTAGTGGTAGCGCCTTATGCCATGCAAGTGGCTATAGACAAGGCAAAAAATGTGGGTACGGGTTGGGTGAGTGTGCAAAATAGTAATCACTTTGGTATAGCTGGCATACATGCTATGATGGCTTTGGAGAAAGATATGATTGGAATTGCTATGACGAATGCAAGTGCATTAGTAGCGCCTACTTTTAGCAAAGATAAAATGCTGGGCACAAACCCCATTTCTGTGGCTATTCCTGCTGGTAATGAAGCAGCTTTTGTGGCGGACTTTGCTACCACTACTGCTGCTAATGGAAAACTAGAAATGCTGCAACGAAAAAATGAACCTTCGCCAAAAGGATGGATACAAACTAAAGATGGTGATGAAAGTACGAATGCAAACGAATTGAAAGATGGTGGTGCGTTGTTGCCGCTTGGTGGTACTCGTGAAGGCAGTAGCCATAAGGGTTACATGCTTGGGAGCGTTGTAGATATTTTTTCGGCAGTGCTGAGTGGTGCAAATTTTGGACCTTGGGTACCGCCGTTTCCTGCATACATTCCTATGCCTACAAATATGCCTGGAAAAGGTATCGGGCATTTTTTTGGGGCTATGCGTATAGATTCTTTTAGGCCTGCACAAGATTTTAAAAATGATATGGATAAATGGATTCAGGCTTTTAAAAATGCTACTCCAATTAATGCTGCTCAAAAAGTAATTATACCGGGTGAGCCTGAAGTGGAATTTGAAAAAGATAGAAGGGTAAACGGGATTCCTTTATTGGATAAAGTGGTGGATGATTTGAGGGAGCTGGGGGCGAAGTTTGGGGTGGGAATTATGAATGATGAATGATGAATTATAAATGATGAATGATGAGTTATGAATGAGGAATGAGGAGTTATGAAATAGGATTTTATTTTAAAGCTATAAATATGATTAAAATGAAAACAGTCAAAAACGATATCGATATTTATCTTTCCAAACAACCAAAAGAAATACAACTTGCATTAGATAGAGTGAGGCAAACCATATTGGCGGTTTTGCCAGATGCGGAGCAAACTTTTAATTATGCAATGCCAATGATAAGATATCAAGGTAAAATGTTGGTTGGGTTTGCGACATATAAAAATCATTGTAGTCTTTTTCCTTGCAGCGGCAGTACAGTTTTATTTTTTAAAGAAGCATTAAAAAATTTTGAAACCACGAAGGGTTCTATACATTTTACTACAGAAAAACCTTTGCCTTTGACATTAATAAAAAAGATTACAAAATATAGAATTGCAGAAAATGAAATGAAAGCATTGGCTAGGAAAAGGAAAGTGTAGTTTTTTATTCACTTCGTGAATTACTATATAGCCACGAATTACACGAATTTGCACGAATAGTTTTTATTAATGGATATTAGTGAAATTAGAGGCTAACATTACTACCGCATTATAGTTTTACTCCTAATTTTTCATAAATAAAACTCATTAGCCAAGCAGGCCCAATCATTAGAAACTGAATGTCTTTTAAGAAAGATGGTTTTTTGCCTTCTATTTTATGCCCGTAGAATTGTCCAACCCATGCTGCTGCAAAAATTATTATGCTAAACAACCAAAGTGATATACCCATTTTTTCCACAAAATGAGCAAGTAATAGACAAACGGTGCTAAAAATAAACATGCCTATTGCTAAACTTGGCGATAGTTTTACATAATACAAAACTGCTAATAAAGTAACGACCATGGCTACATTTAATTGGTGTGTTTGAAACTGAAAAGGCAGCTTAATGCTGTATAGTAGCCCTACTATGGAAAAAAATATGGAGGGCACACAAATCCAATGTATTAATTTATTTGTTTCGTTTTTGTGGCTTTCGCCGTATTCGGCAAGCCAATTTTGTATGGTGCGCATATATTTTTATTTTGAATTATAAAGGTACTTTAATAGCCAATTTAAAAAGTATTTTTTTTCGCTTACAATATAACAACCCTAACCAGCGTTATTACCTTGGTTTTTCATAGGATATTGGATTAATACGGGCTGCGATTTCTATCATGGCCCCTTTTTTTGCCTATAAACGAAAAAAACGCCCTTTTGAGGCGTTTTAAATTATTCATTATAAGAATTTTAGATAATTAGCATCGAATCTCCATAACTAAAGAAACGGTATTTATCTTTTATGGCTTTCTTGTATGCTTCCATTACCAAGTCATAATTGGCAAAAGCACATGCCATAATAAGCAAACTTGTTTTTGGCAAATGAAAATTGGTTACCAAAGCATCTGCAATATTAAAATCGTAAGGTGGATGTATAAAATTGTTTGTCCAACCTTCTGACGGCTTCAACATTTTTTGTGCTGTGTAAGATGTTTCCATTGCACGCATAGTTGTTGTTCCAATAGAGCAAACTCTATGGCCTTTTTCTTTTGCTTTGTTTACAATAGCACAAGCCGTTTCTTCTATTTTATAATATTCAGCATCCATTTTATGCTTGCTCAAATCTTCTACTTCTATTGGTCTAAATGTACCAAGGCCAGTATGGAGCGTTACTTCTGCAAAACGAATACCTTTTATTTCTAATTTTTTTATAAGCTCTTTGCTAAAATGCAAACCTGCTGTAGGTGCAGCCACCGCACCTTCGTGCTTTGCATACACTGTTTGGTATCTTTCTTTATCTTCTTCTTCCGGCTTACGCTTAATGTATTTTGGCAATGGTGTTTCGCCCATAAACTCTAGCATGGCTTTAAACTCTTCATCTGAACTTTCCCAAAGAAAACGAATGGTTCTTCCACGGCTGGTGGTATTGTCTATTACTTCTGCTACCAATTCATCATTTTCACCAAAATATAATTTATTACCCACACGTATTTTACGAGCAGGATCCACAATTACATCCCACAATTTATTTGCTTTGTTAAGCTCACGCAGTAAGAAAACTTCAATTTTTGCGCCCGTTTTTTCCTTGCGCCCATACATACGAGCAGGAAAAACTTTTGTGTTGTTTACTACAAATACATCTTTATCGTCAAAATATTCTTGAATGTCGTTAAAAGTGCGGTTTTCAATATTGCCTGTCTTACGATTAATAACCATCATTCGGCTATCTTCTCTTTTTTTAGTAGGATTTTGGGCAATTAGGTTAAGTGGAAGGTCGAAGGTAAACTGAGATAATTTCATGTAACGGTATTATTTGTTTTTGTTACATGCCGTGTAAATACAATTACTTACTGAAAATGAAGCCTTTAATTATTAAAAGGCACTTATCATGTTACGGCATGATTTTCTTAAAGAGCGCAAAAGTACGGTTTTATTACCAATTTTGAGCAAGAAGTTTTTGACAGATTACCGCAGAGAAAGAGAGAACGGAGAGTTTTCGCTGAGTTTAAAAACGAATACAGGTTTTTACTCTACGGCTATTAAAATACGAAAAATTTATAAATGTACTTTTTGCCCTGGCACCGCTGCCAACAATTCCTTCGTATAATTTTCCTTTGGATTAAAAATAATTTCGTCTGCCGTACCGCTTTCAATAATTTTTCCTTTATTCATTACCATTACCCTATCACTTATATAATGTATTACCGATAAGTTGTGCGAAATAAATATTGAAGTGAAATTATACTCGGCTTTTAAATCGTTTATCAAATTGAGCACTTGTGCTTGCACACTCACATCGAGCGCAGATACACTTTCATCGAAAATTAAAAAATTGGGATTGAGTGCAAGCGCACGTGCAATGCATATACGTTGGCGTTGGCCACCACTAAATTGATGCGGGTATCTATTAAAAACATCGGCAGGCATATTTATTTGTTCTAGTAAATGAATGGCTTTTTCTTTTCTTGCATTTTTGGATGATGATAAGCCGTGTACATTCATGGGTTCTACAATGGCATCGCCAATACTAAGCCTCGGGTTAAGCGAGCCATAAGGATCTTGAAAAACAATTTGCAATTCTTTTCTTAGCAATCTCATTTCCTCTGCCGTGGCTTTTGCAATATCTTTTCCGCCAAAAAAGATATTACCACTTGTGGGTTTTACTAAATGTAAAATAGCTCTACCCAATGTAGTTTTTCCACAACCACTCTCTCCTACCAAGCCTACGGTTTCATTTTTATAAATATCAAAACTTACATCATCCACAGCATTGTAATGTTCTGTTACTTTTCCAAACATATTTTTCTTGGATGGAAAATACACTTTTAAGTTTTCTACTTTCAGTACAATTTCTTGCGATGTGTTTATTATTTCTGTTGGCTCAATATTTTTTATTGTAGCATTATTTTCATTCATAAAATCATCAATAACGGATAATCTTTTTCCTTTGCTTTTTGGCGATGGCATGCAGGCCAATAATGCTTTCGTGTAATTATGTTGTGGGTTTGCCAATACCGTTTTTGCATTTCCTTTTTCTACCAATTCGCCTTTGTACATTACTGCTATTTCATCTGCCACATCTGCCACTAACGATAAATCGTGGGTTATAAAAAGTATGGCCATATCGTTTTCTGATTGCAGATTTTTAAGCAGTTGCAAAATGTTTTTTTGTACTCGTACATCCAATGCTGTTGTAGGTTCATCGGCTATAAGTAATGCTGGGCTGCAACTCATAGCCATGGCTATCATTACCCGTTGTTTTTGTCCACCACTTATTTGGTGCGGAAAACGATGTATCATTTCTGCAGGTACTGGCAATTCTACTTTTGTAAATAATGCTATGGTTTCTTCTTTGGCTTGTTGTTTGGTTAACCCTTTGTGCAGCATTAAAGATTCCATTACTTGTGCCCCGCATGTATGCACTGGGTTGAGCGATGTCATGGGTTCTTGAAAAATCATGGCTATTTTATTGCCACGCATTTTACGCATATCATCCTCATTAATATTAGCAAGGTTTTGTGTGGTTATACCATCTTCGTTAAACAACATCTCTCCTTTTATGGTTGCTTGCTTTGGTAGCAATTGCATAAATGATAATGCGGTTACCGATTTACCTGAACCACTCTCTCCTATTAATGCTGTTATTTTTCCACGAGGAATATCAAACGAAATATTTTTAACGGCTTGCGCCGAATTATTTTCTTGGGTGAAGGAGATTTGTAGGTTTTGTATTTGTACGAGTGGAAGCATTGTTAAATAAGAAAAATTTAATACAAGTTATTAAAATTAATTATTCTTTAACTTTTTTATATCCATTTCTATCTCTTTCAAACTTTCTTCTTTTTCTAAATCCTTCTGTATCGTTTTATATTTTTCAAATTCTTCGTTAGATTTTTCCAATGCCTTTTCATGGCTTATTTTACCTGCATGGGTTAATAATTCTCTTCCGTTTAATTGCAAAATAGTATCTAATCGTTCTACCCAATCTTTCATGTACATGGCTGTACGCTGCTGCGCCATTGTTTCTGCAAAAGCTAAATATTGCTCCGCCAATAAACCAAGCAATTTTATTTCTTCTTCGTTCAAATAGTTTTTTGCAATACTTATATCTGCTTTTTTTTACAGCAATATTATTTTTTTTATCTAAAGATTGCATACCCAATAATGGTAACCCTGCTTCTACTCTACGATAAACCAATTCCGCTGCCGTTTGCTCACTTATTGCCCACAACAATTTATTTTGCACCACTTTAAAAAACGCAATCGTCTTTTCGTCTTTTGCATCATAGTCAATGCTAGTTGTATAAATATCTTTTATTTTTTGATAGAAAAAGCGTTCTGAAATTCTTATTTCTGGAATACGGTCTTGTAACTCGTTGAAATAATTCATAGAATTTCCGCTCTTAAATCGATCATCATTTAAAGCAAAACCTTTTATGATATATTCCTTAAGCCTTTGTGTGGCCCAAATGCGAAACTGTGTACCTTGTGGAGATTTTACTCTGTAACCAACTGAAATAATTACATCTAGATTATAGTGGTTTGTATCATAATTTTTGCCGTCTGAAGCAGTTGTCCGGATT